>NZ_JAERJS010000018.1:0-78882 GCF_018257525.1 Tatumella sp. JGM130
TTAGTGTTTTGGCGAATACAAAACTAACCACTTTTACCGCCGTTTTCTATTAATTCACGCTAAGGTGCGATGAACCTAAAAAATAACCGCCATTATCAGCATATATCTTCGCCTGTGCCGGTAAAGCCCGTTTCAAAGCCTCAACGGCCAGCTTTTTACGCTGAGCAAGCTGCCGGCGTAAGCGTTTGAGGTGAAGATCATAATGCTGGCTTTGCAGAAAATCGGCTAATGCCAGCTGTATCGGTGTACTGACAGATAAAGTGCTCATCAGCTGTAACTGCTGAATGCGGATCCCATGACCACGACTGACTACCCAGCCGATACGGAATCCGGCGGCCAGATCTTTGGAAAAAGATCCACAATGCAGTACCGTCCCCTGCCGATCCCACGCCAGTGCCGGCAGAGGAGCCTGCTCTCCCTGCCATAAATTGGTGTACACATCATCTTCAATCAGGGCTACCTGGTTTTGTTCCAGTAATCTGACCAGTTGCTGTTTGCGCTCTGCAGTCAGAGTGTACCCCAGCGGATTCTGACAGTTTGTCATCAGCCAGCAGGCTTTTATCGGCCAGCGTTTTAATGCCTGCTGAAGTTTTTGTAAATCAATACCTTCACCGGGCAGCGCCGGAATTGCCAGCGCCTTTAGTCTGAGTCTCTCTATTGCCTGTAATGCACCATAAAAAGCCGGGCTTTCAATAATCACCCAGTCACCGGGTTCGGTCACCGCCTGCAGGCTGAGATTCAGCGCATCCATCGCGCCATTAGTGATCACAATATCATCAGGGGAGACAATAATGCCCTGGCGGGTATAACGTCTCGCCAGTACTTTCCGCAAATCGACATTACCCGGAGGCAGATTATCGACGGCATCCCCTGCCGATAAACGCCGGGAGACACTGGTCAGTGAACGCATCAGTTGCTGTAAGGGGAACAGGTCAGGGTCAGGGTCAGGAAAAGCGGAACCAAAAGGAACGACCTGCGGATCCCTGCTGGCCTGTAATACATCAAACACAAAACGGTTTGTCTCAGTCTGTTCACTCTGGACCACCGCCGCTGCCCCGTCAGACACCTGCGGAGCCACATAGTAACCGGACTGCGGACGGGAGATAATCCAGCCCTGACTTTCCAGCAACGCATAAGCATTCATCACTGTCATCAGGCTGACTTGTTGCTGTTCCGCCTGATGCCTTAATGACGGCAGTTTATCACCCGACTGCCAGATCCCTGCATTAATTTGCTGCTGTAATTGCTGTGCAATTTGCTGAAATTTACTCACATTACCCCGGGGATAATCGGTCTGACGTGTACCTGTATAACAGGTCTGCCGCCAGAGAAAACAGGTCAGGCACTGACTTTTTGTGAACCCGTTTACGGGCAGGCTGGCGACATCGCTGATGCATTACAATGCAGCGGAATATCAGCGAATGTCAGCTGTTCAGGTGGAACAGGACGACTGAAATAGAACCCCTGCAGAGTATCACATCCCAGCCGGGTTAACTGCTGCTGCTGCTGTTCGGTCTCCACACCTTCTGCCACAATATTCAGGTTCATACTTTTGGCTAATTCAATCATCATCGCCAGTAACCGGGTATCAGCCGCAGGCTTATTCATTTCCCGGACAAAAGTGCGGTCAATTTTAAGTTCACTGGCCGGCATACTTTGCAGGTATAACAGACTTGAGTAGCCGCTACCAAAGTCATCAATCGACACCTTAATCCCGTGCTCTTTCAGTGCTGCCAGGATACGAATAGTTTCTGCGGGCGAGCGCATCGCTGTGGTCTCACTAATTTCCAGGAGCAGTTTATCCGCAGGAATATTATTGACTGCCAGCGCATTCAGCACCACCGACAGCAGCGTTTGCTGTTCAAATTGTAAAGCTGAGAGATTCACCGACACAGAGAGTGCCGTTTTCCCCTGAGCATGCCAGCACCCGAGCTGGCGACAGGCTTCATTGATCACCCACTCTCCCAGCGGGATAATCAGCCCGCTGGTTTCGGCGACCGGCAGAAATTTCTCCGGAGGAAGTAACCCGCGGGCCGGATGCTGCCAGCGTATCAGCGCTTCATAACCGACAGTATGACCATGACGGGCATCGTTTTTTGGCTGGTAGAACAGGCGCAGCTCATTATGATGCAGCGCCCGCCATAGCTCGTTTTTCAGTTCCAGACGGGTTTTGCCGGGCGGCGTCATATTTGCCCGGTAGATACTGTAGCCATTACGGCCATTATTTTTGGTATGGTACATCGCAACATCTGCGTTAAAGATCATCTCCCGGCCTTGTGTTCCATGTTGCGGATACCGGGCAATACCAATACTGAGAGAAACCATCAGTTCATATTCACATATCAGAAACGGCTGGCCGATTGCCCTGACCATCAGGGCAGCAATATTCCCGTCATCACGGGTCGTCGTTGCCGGGGCCAGTAAAATAAACTCATCTCCCCCCACCCGCGCCAGTACATGCTCTGGCCCGATAATATTTTTCAGGCGTCCGGCGACCGCCTTTAACAAGCGGTCCCCCGTATGATGCCCGTAAGCATCATTCACCATTTTAAAACCATCCAGATCAAGGAACATCAGTGAAAATTCCGCCCCTCCGGCAGAGGTTTTCGCAATACACAGCTCCAGTTGCTCTTCAAGAAAAGCCCGGTTAGGTAATAAGGTCAGGGGATCATGCATCGCCAGTTTCTGCAACTCCTGGTTAGCAACACACAGTTTTCTCGCCAGCCGGGTAGTTTTGATTTGCGAGTCAACCATGCAGAGCAACAAACTGCTTCCCGGCACAATGAGTGCAGACAGGAATACCCACACGGCCAGAGCGGTCTGCTTAATCCCCCCGCCAGTAACGTAGCTTCCCTGCGGGAAACTGGCCGCCTGCATGCCAATACAGTGCACCACGGTAATTGCCGTACCCATGACCAGTGCAGCCTGCAACCGGCGGATCAACAGGCCATTTTCGATATTTTGCAGGCGAAATGCCAGCCACAGTGCCACACCAGACGCAATATAGGCCACCAGTACCGATACCATGACCAGCCCGTAATGCCATTCAATTCCCGGTTGTACCAGCAGGCTATACATGCCGATATAATGCATTCCCGCGATACCGCTCCCCAGCCAGACAGCCCCGCGGATGATATCCAGCCATCCCGGCTGACGGCGACCAATAACCCGGGATAGTCCGGCAATAGAAGCGGCAATCACAATAAAGAGTGACACCACGATGTAGCCGGGTCTGTAGTGCATAGACATGGGAAAAATCATCGCCAGCACCCCGGTAAAGTGCATTGACCAGACACCAACCCCCATCGCAATACCGGCTACCGCCAGCCATAATTTAGGTTTCCATCCGCGGGAACTGGTCACTCGCCCCGCCGCATCCAGGGCAGTAAACGAAGAGATCAGGGCAATAATCAGAGAAGTTAACAGCAGCCATTTATTCCAGGATACATCCAGCATAGTGACTCCCGTTGCCTTGGATGAATAAGTGAAGGTGAAAATAACAGGGACAAAAAGATGCTGTCATTTTCATTTACGGCATACCGGCCATCACGCGGATATAAGTAGCGTAATTTATTGATTAACCTGCTCAGGCACTGTCAGGTAATATTGTGATGGTGGAAATACACTTATGGCGTGCGATAACGAATGTTGCACATTGAAAACTGCCAGATAAATTTCTGTCGGCACATATATTACGACAGATAATCCTGCCCTAACAAACTTTAATCAATCTTATATGATAAATATCCATCAGGATAAGAACAGGCAGCTGACCGGCCGCCGTAACGCCTGCAACCCTGTATCAGTGAGAAATAGCCACTCATCCATGAATGGCCCGGCTCTACAGATGGCGCAGTACTCCGGTATTTTTTTTCTGCTGATAACGACGGAGCAGATAACCAATACATAAGGTGCCGGCTAATCCGCAACACCCGGCAAACGTCAGCCAGGCACCCGGCATCGATTTATCCCCGCTGATATGAATAAGATAACTGGAGACCGCCGGGGTAAAGCCACCGAATAACGCCGTTGCCAGGCTGTATGCCAGAGAAAAACCGGCGGCACGGACCTCTGCAGGCATAACCTCAGCCAGGTACACCACCATCGACCCGTTATAGCTGGCATATAAAAATGACAGCCACAGCTCAGCTGTCAGTAAATGGCTGAATGAAGGGGCTGCAACCATCCATTTCAGTACCGGCCAGGCAGTTAGCATCGTCAGTAGTGTAAAGATAATCAGTAACGGACGACGTCCGACACGATCCGATACCGTTCCCATGACCGGTAACCAGAACAGATTAGAAATACCGATCAGCAAGGTAACCACAAAACTCTGAGGGTCCGTCATCATCAAGGCGGTTTTACCAAAGGTCGGGGTAAATGCGGTGATCATATAAAACATCACGGTAGTGGTGACAACCATCAGCATACCCGCCACAACCAGGGCCCAGTTACTGGCCACCGAACGCATAATATCGATCATCCCCGGACGATGTTTACGCTGTTTAAAACTCTCCGTTTCTTCAAGCATACGGCGAATATAAAAAAGGAAGGGCACAATCAGGCATCCGACCACAAACGGTATACGCCACCCCCAGTCCGTCACTTGTCCCTTATCCAGCCATTGATTGAGCATCAGTCCCAGTAATGCTGCAAAAATCACTGATAACTGCTGACTCGCCGATTGCCAGCTGACATAAAATCCCTTACGGCCTGGCGGTGCAATTTCTGATAAATAGACCGAAACACCGCCCAGTTCCACCCCGGCGGAAAAGCCCTGCAATAAACGCCCGGCCAGAATAATCAGGGGAGCCGCGGCCCCCAGGGTCTGGTATCCGGGCGTCAGAGCGATAGTCAGTGTGCCCATAGCCATCAATATCAGCGTCAGTAACAGCCCTTTACGACGCCCGTGATGATCAATGTAAGCCCCGAGAATAATCGCGCCCAGCGGGCGCATTAAGAAACCGGCGCCGAAGGTCATCAGTGTCAGCATCAGCGAAGAATAAGGGTCAGAACCGGGGAAAAAGGTTTTGGCGATAGCCGTCGCGTAATAGCCAAATACCATAAAGTCATACATTTCCAGGAAGTTACCGCTGGTTACCCGGAAAATAGTTTTAGCCGCGTGTTTTTTTACTGCCGGAGAAGGGGTTACAGATAGATTCATTGCTGTTGCCTGCCTTTATTATTTTAATCGGTCACACCGGTTTACCCCGAATATCAGAGGAAAGATGTGATAGCAGTCATCTTTATACTTTACATAAGAATACAAATAAGTAACAAAATAAAAACAAAAAGTGTACTGCGGCAGTAAAGTCTTCTGCTGAAAGTGCAAAAAAAAGGGCATATCCTGATGGATACACCCTTATGTGCGCTGAATATATCAGTGATCAGTGTGTGGTACTCTCCAGCCCCATCAGGCCGATTTTCAGGTACCCGGCAGCGCGCAGTTCATCCATGACACTCATCAGAGTGGCATAATCCACATCTTTATCGGCCTGGAAAAAGATAGTGGTTTCTTTATTACTGCCTGTCAGTCCGTCAATAGCCGAAATCAGTTGCTCTTTAGTCACCTCATCATTACCAACGTATAACTGTTTGTCAGCTTTAATGCTCAGGTAAACCGGTTTATCGGGACGAGGCTGCGGTGCACTGGTTGATGCCGGCAGGTTCACTTTTACATCGACGGTCGCCAAAGGCGCGGCCACCATAAAAATGATCAGCAGTACTAACATAACGTCAATAAATGGCGTCACGTTAATTTCACTCATTTCACCATCGCTTTCTAAATCATCGTTCAGACGCATAGCCATAACAATTAACTCACCCGCAGTTTATGGGCAGATGTGTGCGGCAGATCCTGTGAACCATTTTGCCTGGCCAGATCCAGATCACGGCTTTGCAGCAGCAGTACCTGAGCAGCTGTATCACCTAATGATGCTTTATAGCCGGCAATCATCCGTGCGAATACGTTATAAATCACAACCGCAGGGATCGCAGCAACCAGCCCGATGGCTGTTGCCAGCAGGGCTTCAGCAATCCCCGGTGCAACCACCGCCAGGTTAGTCGTTTGTGTTTTCGCAATACCGATAAAACTGTTCATAATGCCCCAGACGGTACCGAACAGACCGATAAACGGGGCGACAGAACCAATCGTTGCCAGAAAACCGTTACCCCGTGAGGCATAACGTCCGATGGCTGCAACTTTTCGTTCCAGACGAAAACCGGTCCGATCTTTAATGCCGTCTCTGTCTTCTGCACCCGCCGAGAGTTGGCGTTCATCCAGCGCTTCGGCAATCAGGTGGCGACAATGGCTGCTGGCAGTAAATTTTTCAGATACAGTTACTGCCTGCTGTAAGGTGCTGACGTCTTTCAGGGCTTTTTGCTCTGCTTTAAGCCGGCGTCTTGCTGAGCTGAGTTCAGTAAACTTGCCGAAAAAAATGGCCCAGGTAACCACGGAAGCCAGCAATAAGCCAATCATGACAATTTTTACTACGATATCAGCATGCTGGTACATGCCTAAAACGGACAGATCCGTTTGCATAAAATCATTAGTTACCACGTACGCCACCCCATCTTAACGAGTAATATCTTGCAATCCCGCGATGATACCAAACCACAGCTTTATTGATAGTAGTTATCATTAGTATTTACAAAATATTCCATTGACAGCAGAGAGATACTGCCCGTCTGAGGGAAGATCATCCCGCCAGAGTACTGTCATTTATTATGAGTCAATTTGTCATTCTGTGAAGGGTTTTTCAGTTCATACTCTGGCCTGAATGATATTTCATGTTAACTTGTCATGCAGGACTCTTTTGGCAGAGCAGGAACCAATGACAGATAAAAAAACAGATAAAAAACTGGAAACCAGTCTGATCAGTGCTGGCAGAAAAAAACGTTATACGGCGGGCGCAGTAAATAGTGTCATTCAGCGTGCTTCTTCACTGGTCTTTGATACGGTTGCCGAAAAAAAACGGGCGACCGCAGGACGCACCCGCGGAGAGCTGTTTTATGGACGGCGTGGTACCCTGACCCACTTTTCGTTACAGGATGCTATGACCGAACTGGAAAATGGTGCCGGTTGTGCGTTATACCCTTGCGGGGCCGCGGCGGTAACCAATGCCATTCTGGCGTTTGTCGAAAGCGGTGATCACGTGCTGATGAGCGGTTCAGTTTATGAACCTACCCGCGATTTTTGCAATGTCATACTGCGCAAGCTCAATGTATCAACAACTTTTTTCCCCCACACTTGTGGCAGTGAAATAACCCAATGGGTCCGTCCGGATACCCGTATCGTATTTCTGGAATCCCCGGCGTCGATCACCATGGAAGTTCAGGATATCCCGGCAATAGTCGCCGCTATCCGGCAGCAGGCGCCCGATGCCATTATTATGATGGATAATACCTGGGCTGCCGGAGTGCTTTTCAATGCGCTCGATTTCGGTATTGATATTTCTATTCAGGCGGGCACGAAATACCTGATAGGCCACTCAGATGCGATGGTGGGGACCGCGGTCGCTAATGCCCGTTGCTGGGATACTCTGCGGGAAAACTCATATCTGATGGGGCAAATGGTGGATGCCGATACTGCCTATATGACATCGCGCGGCTTACGGACTCTGGCAGTGAGGCTCCGCCAGCATGAAGAAAGCAGTATTAAAGTTGCCGAATGGCTGGCAGGACGCGAAGAGGTCTGGCGGGTTAATCATCCGGCATTGCCCCAGTCACCGGGCCACCATTTCTGGAAACGTGATTTTTCCGGCAGCAGCGGCCTGTTTTCATTTATTTTGCGTCGCCAGCTGTCGCGTGAAGCTCTGGCTGATTTCCTGGATAACTTCCGGCATTTCAGTATGGCGTACTCCTGGGGCGGTTATGAATCGCTGATTCTGGCGAATCAGCCACAGGAAATTGCCGCAATCCGTCCGCAGGGAGAACCCCTGTTACCCGGTACGCTGGTACGTCTGCATATAGGTCTGGAAAATGTGGATGATTTAATCGGTGATTTAACTGATGGCTTTGACCGGCTGGCACGCCATCCGGAATAATACTGATAGGGTTATGCTGTCTTCCGGGACTGTATTGCATTACGGCCTGACCACAGTCAGGTAACAGGATAATAAATGAGTGTTCTACATGAGATAATCCGGGCGTTATGGCACCAGGATTTCGCTGTACTGGCGGATCCACAGGTGATCTGGGTTGTCTACGCGGTTATGTTCTGCATGCTATTTCTGGAAAATGGGTTATTACCGGCGGCATTTTTACCCGGCGACAGCCTGCTACTGCTGGCCGGGGCAATGATTGCCAAAGGCGTTATGAGTTTTATCCCTGCCCTGCTGATACTGACCTGTGCCGCCAGCCTCGGATTCTGGGCTGGCTATTTACAAGGGCGCTGGCTGGGGAACACCCGGCTGGTTCAGGGGTGGCTGAAACACCTTCCGGAAAAATACCATCAGCGGGCCTGGCAGATGTTTAACCGCCATGGGCTGGTCGCTCTGCTGGCCGGCAGGTTTCTGGCATTTATACGCACTATTCTGCCAACGATGGCCGGGATTTCCGGATTAGGCCACCTCCGCTTTCAGTTGTTTAACTGGTTAAGTGGCCTGCTGTGGGTTTTGTTGCTGGTCGCGCTGGGATATGGCATCAGCCATGTTCCTTTTATTAAACAGCATGAAGATCAGATGATGGCAGTATTAATGCTGCTGCCATTGCTGCTGCTGGCCGGTGGTTTATGCGGCAGCCTGATTTTCCTGTGGAAAAAAAAGCGCCACACCTCAGCCTGACCCCTGCACATCAGGCCGTTTTCGGCCTGATGTGCCCTCCCTCACTCCGGCCAGACGGCGGCTATCCTTTCCCGGTGCCCGCCACCAAGATCAGTACTACACTTACCCTTATTTAGCATAACCTGACGAATTTTTTGCTACGGAGGAAACTAATATGTCCGGACAACCTTTCATCAAATTACACGATGGCCGGCTGATGCCACAACTGGGACTGGGTGTATGGCAGGCAACGGTCGATCAAACCCGCCAGGCCGTGAGCTATGCACTGAAAACCGGCTATCGCTCTATTGATACTGCCGCTATTTATCAAAATGAAGCAGGGGTCGGCCAGGCCATTCAGGACTCTGATATTCCCCGTGAAGAACTGTTTATTACCACCAAACTCTGGAATACAGACCAACTCCATGCCGCGGAAGCCCTGCAAACCAGCCTGCAAAAACTACAGCTTGATTATATTGACCTGTATCTTCTTCACTGGCCCTGCCCGCAAAATAATCACTATATTGCCGCCTGGCAGCAGCTAATTGAATTACAGCAGCAGGGACTGATCAAAAGTATCGGGGTATGTAATTTTCAGCAGCAACATCTGCAGGCCATTATCCGTGAGACAGGCGTAACCCCTGTTATTAACCAGATTGAACTGCATCCGCTGTTTCAGCAACGCCCGCTGCATGCCTGGAACGGGTTGCACCATATTCAGACTGAGTCCTGGAGCCCGCTGGCACAAGGCGGAAAAGGGGTTTTCGACCAGCCGCAGATCCGCGCGCTGGCAGAAAAATATGCAAAGACTCCCGCACAAATCGTTATCCGCTGGCATATTGATAACGGCCTGGTAGTGATACCAAAATCTGTCACTGATACACGTATCGCAGAAAACTTTGCGGTATTTGATTTCAGACTGGAAAAAGAAGAGTTAACGGCTCTGGCAGCGCTTGATGCCGGCCAGCGTCTCGGCCCGGATCCGGATAATTTTAATAAAGTCTGATAAACGCAGGCCAGGGAACGGCCTGCCGTGTCCACTACCGTCCCTGCGCCAGTACAGACAAATCATCACCAAAGAGACGATGATAATTCATCCCTTCGATGACCTGCCCGCCAGCAGCCTGATAAAAAGCCTGCACTTTTTTATCCGTTGCCGAAGATAACCAGTCCAGTCGGTAGCACTCTTGCTCGCAGGCTTGCCGGGCAATAAACTGCATCAGCAGTTTGCCGATCCCCTGCCGCCGGTATGCCGCCGAAACAAATAATTCCTTAATAAACATTTGTCCGCTAAAACGCGGGGCCGGATACATGACAGAGACACAGGCAAAAGCAACAACGTTCCTCTGTAACGTCACTTTATATACTGCGGTGCCGGAGCGAGGAGCCAACACCCGGGTAATGCCAGCAATTCATTTCAATAAAAATATCGGCCAGTTCCTGATATTCATCCGCCTGGCATACGGTGACCTGCGGTCGCGCTTCCGGTTGTGAAGGGGCTAACTGAACAGTTGTCATCGCTACTCCATCCGTTAATCAGGGCTATGTCCTTCCATAGGCGGTGTATCAGCATATTACTTTTTTCAGGGCTGATCATTTTCTCTGTCCCCCCGCTCACTGAGCCCGAATGTTTATACAGTGCGGACAGCGACTGACTATCTGTAAAAACGCCCGTCGATGCCCCCGGAGGTACAGCATTATCCCTGAGACAATTTCATCTTCCCGATAAACAGAGGCAAAGTACCGCTAATTTATCGCCTGCTGTACCATCAGCTGACCTGCGCAACCACCATCCGCCAGCTCAAGATTCTGGCTGTAGTAAACAAACGGAAAATGTTCCGACGAGCTGCAGGGGAACGTCACCAGTAACTCGACGCTGCCATCCACCCAGACGGTATCCTTCCAGCCCCGATCTTCGGCCATTGGCAGTGCACCATTCACACTGCGTATCAGAAACATGGCCCCCTGAATATGAAATGCCTGTGGCTTGTCGGCCTGTACCGTCCAGCGTTCAGTACTGCCCTGGCGCACCACCGTATCAATTCGCAGGGTATCCCGGGCGACGCCATTGATCCCCGCCGGAGAGTTTTCTAAGGTTATCTGACGGCTGGCAGTCACATTACCTGCTTGTGACATCGCTGCCAGAACGGTCGGCAAACCATCGGTGACCAGCGGTAATAAGCCGGTAGGACGCAGGGTCAGCACCAGAGTCGAGGTGAGTACGGAGGATGGCTGGAAAATACCCTTAATACGTTCCATAAAGGTCGCAGGGGTACCGGCGGTGATAGAAACATCATTTCCCTGGGATAAGTCGACCAGTACTTCACGGCGCTCGCCGGGGGCCAGAGACAACTGGCGGACGGTCACAGGCGCGGGTAAAAAACCCTGATCACCGGCAATCACGGTGAATGGACGATCATCGCTGAGTTGTAGCTGGTAACGACGGGCATTGGAAGCGTTTAGCAACCGTAACCGCACCCAGCCACGGGACACATTCACGTACGGACTGCGGATACCGTTGGTCAGCAGAATATCGCCGTAAAATCCCTGCTCAGCCCCGCTGTCATACACCGGGGAGCCGAAGTTATCCAGTCGCTTATCCTGAATAATCAGCGGAAAGTCATCAACACCATAGTGCTTAGGCAGTGCCAGTGACTTGCTGTTATCGTCTTCAATCAGCCACATTCCGGCCAGACCGTTATAGACATGAGGTGCCATATGGCGGGGGGTATCTGCATGATACCAGCAGGTCGCAGCGGGCTGACGCACCGGCAGGACAGGCGCCCAGTCAACATTCGGTGAAATCTGCCGCGGTGCGCCACCATTTAATGCACCCTGTACCTGCAAGCCACTGACGGTCATTGATACCGGTTCCGGCAGACGGTTACTGTAAATCAGCTTAACATCATCACCGTTATGTACCCGCACGGTAGGGCCCAGGTAAATACCATTAAACCCCCATACGGGGGCTTTGGTTGTTCCGTTAAACGCCCAGTGACTGGCTTGCATAGTCAGAAACAGTGGCTGGCCACGACGTGACTCCAGCAGCGGTGGTACCGGCAGTGCATTTTCACCGGCATCAGCCGCCAGAGCTGCACGTGGCAGTACCGTGCTGCCGAGCGCTGCACCGGCAGATAACTGAAGAAACTGACGTCTGTTAAAAGACATATACTCCTGACCTTATACTGATAACACCACCGGTGTTAGTTCACGACAAACCATCAACGTTATCCGCCAGACCATACCGACTGCGGCGATACTGTTATTTTTCCTGCGTGCGGCGGGCCACTTCTTTATTCAGTTCATCAAGGCGCGCAGACATCAGTTCACGGCAGTGGGTCGCCAGCTTACGAGCCGACTGACCTTCAAACTGTTTGATATCTACCGGAGGTAACATTTCAACAATCACCAGCCCGTTGCGCCAGCGATTGAGTTTTATCTTATTATGGGTATCAGAGATCACAATTGGGATCACCGGAACACCGGCCGCCAGCGCAGCATGAAATGCACCGGTTTTAAACGGAAGCAGCCCGCGTCCGCGGCTGCGGGTACCTTCAGGAAACATCCAGAACGAGATCCGTTTCTTTTTAAACTGAGACACCACATCGTTGATCGTATCATGGGCCTTGGTCCGGTTATCGCGGTCGATCAGCAAATTCCCGGTCAGCCAGTATAACTGTCCGAAGAACGGGACCCAGGCCAGGCTTTTTTTCCCTACAGTGACCGTCGGTGGCTGCACCATATTTGCTGCCGTTACCATATCGTAATTGTTCTGATGGTTTGCGATATAAATGGCATTACCGAAGTTTTCCGCACCTTCGGGTTTACGCAGCTCAACACGGATACCAAATACTTTATTCAGGCGGCCAAAGGCATGCGCGAAAGTCGCGACATGGCGCGGGTTCCTTGGTGAGAAACAACACCATAAACAGCCAAACACACAGACAATAACCGAATAGATAATAACGATAAGAGCGCGCAAAATTAACAGCATAACAACCTCTTAATAGCAGCCTGCTTTACTTCTTTCGCTAAAAAGCAGACAGAACATTCACTGCCGGTGCTATCACACCGCAGTGATCATCAGAACAACAATAAACAGCCAGCAAGTATAACGGTTTTTTTAGCCGCCGCGTTACCTGCCGGCAGCGTTCTCAGTCCGTCGCTGCTGCGGTATTGTTATCCGCAGCAGGTGTTTCAATATCAACACGATCAATGCGCTGCAACCCGCGTGGTAACAAAGTACCGCGCCGTCCGCGCTCGGTTCTGAATTTTTGTAAATCATCTTCACGCAGTGTGAGTTTTCGCTTACCGACATGTAATGTCACCACACTCAGTGGCGGCAGTAATAACAGCCAGACGACTTTATCGGTGCCGGCAGCGGCTTCAGCGGCCGGAATGGAGATAATCTTGTTACCCTTACCTTTCGATAACTGAGGCAGGTCTTTCACCGGGAACATAAGCATTCGTCCGGCAGCCGTAATCACCATCAACCGATCTTCATCGTTATTAACCGCCAGTGGCGTCATGACTCTGGCATTTTTCGGTAACGAAAGCATAGCCTTACCGGCACGATTACGCGACTGTAAATCGTTAAAGGTACAGATAAAACCGTATCCGGCGTCAGAGGCCATCAGTAACCGTTGATCGTCCGCTTCCATCAGTACATGTTCGACGACTGCTCCCGGCGGCGGGGTCAGTTTCCCGGTCAGGGGTTCCCCCTGGCCACGGGCCGAAGGCAGACTGTTCGGATCTAAGGTATAACTGCGGCCGGCGGAGTCCAGAAACGACACCGGCAGATTGCTTTTGCCTTTGGCGGATGCAAGGTAGCTGTCACCGGCCTTATAACTGAGTCCGGCAGGATCAATATCATGCCCTTTGGCACTGCGTACCCAACCCATTTGTGATAACACCACGGTCACAGGTTCAGAAGGTACCAAATCTGTTTCGCTGATCGCTTTTGCTTCGCTACGTTCACGTAACGGTGAACGGCGATCATCACCATAGGTTTTACTGTCCGCCTGCAATTCTTTCTTCAGCAGAGTATCCATTTTCCGTCCGGAAGCCAGTAATGCCTGTAGCTCATCACGTTCTTTGGCCAGCGCATCCTGCTCGGTGCGGATTTTCATCTCTTCCAGTCTGGCAAGATGACGCAATTTCAGTTCAAGGATCGCTTCAGCCTGAGTATCGCTGATAGAAAAACGTGACATCAGCAATGCTTTTGGCTGGTCTTCGCTGCGAATAATTTCAATCACTTCATCTATATTCAGGAAAGCAGTCAGCAGCCCTTCAAGAATATGCAGACGGTTCAGCACCTTATCCAGCCGGAAGTTTAAACGTTTACGTACCGTATCACGACGATAGACCAGCCATTCACTGAGGATTTCCAGCAAATTTTTTACCGCAGGACGGTTATCCAGGCCGATCATATTCAGGTTAATACGATAACTTTTTTCCAGATCCGTGGTGGCAAACAGGTGATTCATCAGCGGTTCAGCGTCAACCCGGTTGGAACGCGGCACAATCACTAGCCGGGTCGGATTTTCGTGATCAGACTCATCACGCAGATCCTCTACCATAGGCAGTTTTTTATTACGCATCTGGGCGGCGATCTGTTCCATCACCCGCGCACCGGATACCTGATGAGGCAGCGCAGTGATAATCAGTTCACCGTCTTCTTTTTTCCATACGGCACGCTGCCGCACACTGCCACGCCCGCTGGCATAGATTTTTCGGATCTCACTGCGCGGGGTAATAATTTCCGCGTCTGTCGGGAAATCCGGGCCCTGAACAATATCCAGCAATTGATCCAGGGTGGTTGCTGGCTTATCAATCAGTGTTATGGCAGCATCGGCAACTTCACGTAAATTGTGTGGCGGAATATCCGTTGCCATCCCGACGGCAATTCCGGTCGTACCGTTTAACAGAATATTCGGTAAGCGGGCAGGCAGCATTTTCGGCTCCTGCAGCGTCCCGTCAAAGTTAGCGACATAATCGACAGTGCCCTGTCCCAGCTCACCAAGTAACAGCTCGGCATATTTTGATAAGCGGGATTCCGTATAACGCATGGCAGCAAAGGATTTCGGATCATCCGGCGCACCCCAGTTTCCCTGGCCATCCACCAGCGGATAACGGTAAGAGAAAGGCTGCGCCATTAATACCATCGCTTCATAGCAGGCACTGTCACCGTGCGGATGATATTTACCCAGAACATCACCGACCGTACGGGCCGATTTCTTAAATTTTGCGCTGGCATTTAATCCCAGCTCAGACATTGCATAAATAATACGCCGCTGAACCGGTTTTAAGCCGTCCCCGATATAGGGTAATGCCCTGTCCATGATCACGTACATGGAGTAGTTCAGATAGGCATTTTCGGTAAATTTGTGCAATGCAAGACGTTCTGCACCGTCCCGGGTCATGTCACTCATTGTTAATCAATCCTCACTTCGCGGCCAGCCAGACACTCGTCGGTGGCGGTTATCTGGCGGGGATAGTACCTTATTCGCCGTAGTTAGTCACAGGGGCGTTACGCGGCTACCAAGCCTTGTGCCGCGAATGAGGGTTAAAACATCAGTCGTACTCATCTCTGAATACCGGCCACAGGATCAGGCATTACTTTTTGTATTTTTTCCCGGCAGATCTTCAGGGGGTTACTGACCTGCGGATCTGTGACGGCATCCACCGATTATTGCAGTCTCTGCAAAAGTATTATGCTCAGCCAACCATTTTTTTTTATCTGCCGGCAGTTAACAATATACAGAGACCAGTTAAGAGGAAAAAACGATGAGTAACATCCTGATTATTGACGGAGGCACCACATTTGGTCATTCCGCCGGACGCCTGAACCACACGCTCAGTGAGCAGGGCGCCGCGGAACTACGTCGTCTGGGCCACGAGGTATCGGTTACCCGTGTCGATCAGCCGTACTATATTGAGGCCGAGATCGAGAAATTTGTCCGCAATGATGTGGTGATCCTGCAAATGCCCGGCTGGTGGATGGGAGAGCCCTGGACCGTGAAAAAATATATCGATGAAGTGTTCACCTATGGTCATGGCCGCTTATATGCCAGTGACGGCCGTACCCGTGCAGACAGTGAAAAGAAATATGGTTCCGGCGGATTACTGCAGGGGAAAAAATATATGCTGTCACTGACCTGGAATGCGCCGTTACAGGCCTTTACCGATCCACAGCAGTTCTTTGAGGGCAGTGGCGTGGACGGTGTCTATCTTCATACCCATAAAGCATTCCAGTTTCTGGGGATGAGTGGCCTGCCAACCTTTATCTGTAATGATGTAATTAAAGATCCTCAGGTGCCGCTGTATATTGAAAATTACCAACAGCACCTGCAGCAAATATTCGGTTAATGCTTACCGGGATATCCCGGTGCCAGTAACAGGCCGTGTTCTGTCACGGCCTGTTGCAGATAATCGAGGAAACAGCGAATACGAACCGCCAGTGCCGTGTTGCGGTAATACACCGCATGTACCGGCAATAACATACTCTGAATTTCCTGCCCGAGAATCGGTACCAGTTTGCCTTCGTTCACCGCTGCTGCCGATGCAAAGTCAGATAACCGGGCAATCCCCTGGCCGGCTATCGCCAGTTGTAAGATTGTCTCACCACTCGATGCCCGCAGCGTCGGGGTTATCTGCATAAATTCCTGGCGGGCATTAAACAGCGGCCAGTGGTTATGTACCAGAGGCTGAGTGAAACCCAGCGTACGATGGACGGAAAGCTGCTCACTGTGTTCAGGCGTTCCGTAACGCTGCAGATAGCCGGGGCTGGCAAACAAACGTAACGGACTGTAGCCCAGAATCCGGGCATGGATCCCGGAGTCGGGCAGGGTTCCCATGCGGATCGCAATATCTGTCTGTTGTTCCAGCAGATCAATCGGCAAATCATCGGTCGTCAGTTCCGGCTCAATCTGCGGATAGCGCCCGAGGAATTCTCCGAGTAAGGGGACGATAATATGCTGCATAAACGAAGGTGCCGTATTGATACGCAGCCGGCCTGAGGGCGTTTCCCGGCGTACAGCCAGCTCCTCTTCTGCTGAGGCCATTGCGGCCAGGATTTTCCTGGCTCGTTGTAAAAACAGGCTGCCCTCCGGGGTCAGGGCCATCCGCCGCGTGGTGCGCTGCATCAGTGTGGTATCCAGCTTATTTTCCAGCCGGCTGAGTGAACGACTGACCGAAGATACGGTCATCGTCAGTTGATCTGCCGCCGCGGTAATCGACCCGCTATCCACTACCGCTATCCAGATGCGCATATCTTCAAGTGTGACTTTCATTATTCTTTTCCGGCAACGCCTGAGCGTATCAGGTAATCACCGCCAGTGTGCCACCTGCCAGCAGCCTGATACCAGCAAGGCCGCACAAAATACCTGTTTATCATGGTCACTATAATAATTTGTAAAAAAACAGCGACAAAAAAGAAGCAAATTTTATTCTATCTTCTATACACTTCTGCTTTTCACTGAGTCTTATGCATCAGAATCCGCCGTTCCATTCTTAACACTCTTTAGGGGACTAATGAATACATCTCGTCAGGGAATTTATCTGGTATTACTCGCGGCAACCCTCTGGGGAAGCTCAGGTGTTGCTGCCCAATACTTATTCGAAAATTATCTGTTCAGTGCCGGTGGCATAACCATGATCCGCCTGATTGCCGCAGGGTTATTGCTCAGTATACTGGGTGTTCTGCAAGGGAATCACCCTTTAGCAATGTTCCGGCAACGCCAGGCCCTGTTGAAACTTATTATTTTCAGCCTGTTCGGAACCCTGATGGTACAGCTGTCTTTTCTGATGACTATCGAGAAAACTAACGCCGCAACTGCGACAGTTTTGCAATTTCTGGCACCGGTTGTGCTGGTGCTATACAACATGATAGCCAGAAAACGTTTACCCGGAGCCGTTATTTGTCTCGCAGTACTGACATCACTGGCCGGCACTCTGCTGATGGCAACCCACGGGCACCTGACGTCATTGCAACTTTCGGTCACAGGGCTGGTATGGGGGCTGATTTCTGCCTGTGCCGCGGCTTTTAACTCCTCCTACTCCTCGGGACTGATCCGCCAGTTTGGTACCCTGCCGGTGGTCGGGATAAGTATGTTAATTGCCGGATGTTCGTTAATGCCCTTTTATCTGCCGGGTCTGAATTTACACCAGCTGGATACTGCCGGCTGGTCGGCAATGGGTTTCCTGGTACTGATCGGCACCGCATTAACTTTTAGTTTATTTCTTAAAGGTGCCTTTCTGACCGGTAGCCAGAACGCCAGCGTACTGAGTTGCGCGGAACCTCTCAGCAGTGCCTTGCTGTCGGTATTACTGTTAGGAGTCTCTTTCGGGATAGCTGAATGGACAGGGTCGTTACTGATCATGCTGTCGGTGGTATTTATTACCCTGGCACCCGATCCTGAACGTTCCAAAAGGAAGTTAACTTCTTTGTAACTGTTATCACCGGCCAGTCGGTGCCGCTGAGCCGGCTGACCGGGTGCAACAAATATCCGGCAGGCTGTCTGCCGGAAAATAATCAGACCTCGATATCCACTTTATCGCCGCGTTCCTGCAGCCAGTTACGACGATCTTCAGCGCGTTTTTTTGCCAGCAGCATATCCATCACTTTCAGGGTTTCGTCAACATCGTCGTCATCGACTGTCAGTTGTACCAGACGGCGGGTATTGGGATCGAGAGTGGTTTCCCTTAACTGCATCGGGTTCATCTCACCCAGCCCTTTAAAGCGCTGCACATTAACTTTGCCGCGTTTACGTTGCAGTTGTTCTAAAACCCCGGCTTTTTCATCTTCATCCAGAGCGTAATAGACTTCTTTTCCGAGATCGATACGGTAAAGAGGCGGCATCGCGACATACACATGTCCCCCTTTCACCAGTGCACGGAAATGGCGGACAAACAGTGCACATAGCAGGGTCGCGATATGCAGTCCGTCGGAGTCTGCATCGGCCAGGATACAGATTTTACCGTAGCGCAACAGGCTAAGATCTTCACTGTCCGGATCGATACCAATAGCAACCGAAATATCATGTACTTCCTGAGAGGCAAGCACTTCATCAGAAGAGACTTCCCAGGTATTCAGTATCTTCCCTTTCAGCGGCATAATTGCCTGATACTCACGGTCACGGGCCTGTTTAGCCGAGCCACCCGCAGAGTCACCTTCCACCAGGAATAATTCGGTCCGGTTCAGATCCTGAGCGGTACAATCGGCCAGTTTTCCTGGCAGTGCCGGACCACTGGTAATTTTTTTACGTACTACTTTTTTTGCGGCTCGCATGCGCCGCTGAGCACTGGCGATGGCCATTTCAGCCAGCTGTTCAGCCAGCTGAACATTCTGGTTCAGCCACAGACTAAAAGCATCTTTTACCACGGCCGAGACAAAAGCCGCTGTCTGTCGCGAGGAGAGACGTTCTTTGGTCTGTCCGGCAAACTGAGGATCCTGCATTTTTACCGATAATACATAGGCACAACGATCCCAGATATCTTCTGCAGACAATTTGACGCCGCGGGGCAGAATATTGCGGTATTCACAGAAGGTGCGCATCGCATCCAGCAGGCCCTGACGCAGACCATTAACATGAGTCCCGCCCTGCATGGTCGGGATCAGGTTGACATAACTTTCAGTCAGTAACTCTCCCCCTTCCGGCAGCCACAACAGTGCCCAGTCTGCCGCTTCGGTCTCTCCGGAGAAGCTGCCGACGAATGGCTGTTCCGGTAAAGTTACCAGTCCGTCGACCGCTTCTTTCAGATAGTCGGTCAGTCCGTCCTGGTAGCACCAGCGCTGTTCAGTGTTGTTACTTTTATCACGGAAAATAATTTCCACGCCGGGACAGAGGACAGCTTTTGCTTTCAGCAGATGTGCCAGACGTGATACAGAAAAGCGCGGGCTGTCGAAAAATGAGGCATCGGGCCAGAAACGCACCCGGGTACCACTATTACGCCGGCCCACGGTACCGGTAACCCGTAAATCTTCTACTTTTTCACCGTTCTCAAAAGCCATTTCATAGACTTCACCACCACGGCGAACGGCAACATCCACCCGCGTTGACAGGGCGTTCACTACCGAAATCCCCACCCCGTGCAATCCGCCGGAGAACTGGTAGTTTTTGTTGGAAAACTTTCCTCCCGCATGCAGACGACAGAAAATCAGTTCGATAGCCGGAACCCCTTCTTCAGGGTGAATATCGACCGGCATTCCCCGTCCATCATCAATCACTTCCAGTGACTGATCGGCATGCAAAATTACTTCAACACGTTTGGCATGTCCGGCCAGTGCTTCATCGATACTGTTATCGATTACTTCCTGCCCAAGATGGTTAGGACGCGTGGTATCCGTATACATGCCGGGCCGCCGACGGACAGGCTCAAGCCCGGTCAGTACCTCAATAGCATCCGCGTTATAACTTGATTGAGTCATCGTTCTCTTTTCGTTTGTTCTTGAATTTGCTCAGACAGCAGTGAGACTAGTCGCCGGCGATAGCCAGGAAATCAATCAGCTGTTGAAAGTATCGGTTAAATCCGGTGAAGGCATGATCCCCGCCCGCTTCGACGGTTTGCCGGCAGGCGGCGTAGTATTGCAGGGCCTGACGATAGTCAAGAACCTCATCTCCGGTCTGTAATAACAACCAGATCAGGTCCGGTGATATCAGGGGATCAATATACATAGCCTTCAGATCATAGATATGGCGAGACTCTAACACATAATGCTGACCGGTGTACGGGTTCCGGTTTTCACCCAGAAAGTCTTCCAGTAGTTCAAAAGGCCGGGTCGCAGGATTTATCACAACGGCCGGCAGCGTAAAGCGTTGTGACAGCCAGGTGGCGTAATAGCCCCCGAGTGAAGAACCAACAATTCCCAACGGCTGGCCGGCATAATCTGTCACCAGCGTTTCCAGCATTGCTGCGGCCTGGTCCGGACAGTCAGGTAACTGCGGGATAATCATCGTTATATGTGGGTAATGCCGCTGCATCCACTGTAGCAACTGCGTGGCTTTTGCCGAGTGCGGAGAACTGTTAAAACCGTGCAAATAGAGCAGAGTGGACATTAATTAATACCCTTCAGATTCCAGATCAGGAAGAAACTCCGTGGTATCCAGCCGGCACACCGCTGTCTCAAGAGTGCCGTCCGGCATTAACGTCAGCCAGCGCCAGCCGGGCGCGAGTGCATCAATCGTAAACCCTGAGCAGTGCGGTTTAAACTGAACACAGGTGGAAGGCGTCGCCAGTACTCTGCGCCCCTGCCATAATTCATCCATTTCCTGATGAATATGACCACACAGCAAGGTCGCTGCCCGCGGGTACTTTTGCAGAATACTGTCCAGCTGATGAGAATTACGTAAGTTGTGTTGGTCGAGCCAGGCACAGCCAGAAGGCACAGGATGATGATGTAACAAGATAACCGTATCCCGTTCAGCAGCGGTTGCCAGCGCATTTTCCAGCCACTCCAGCTGAAACTCACTGAGCATACCGTGGGGGACACCATAAACCTGGCTGTCGAGTAACAATATCTGCCAGCGTTCCCCAAGCAGTACCCGTTTGGACTGACTGATACCGGCCTTTGCCAGAGTCTCATACATTGCCGGCTGGAAATCATGGTTTCCCGGCAGCCAGACACAGGGGGCCGGTAGACGCAGAATACCTTCGGCAAAGTGCTGATAGGCTTCTGCGGAGTGATCCTGCGACAAATCGCCGGTAGCAATAATCAGATCATATTGCTCCTGTCCTGCAATCACCGCATCCAGTACTGCCTGATAACCCGACCAGGTGTTCACACCAAGCAGTGATTCATCTTTTCCCTTAAACAAATGCGTATCGGTTATTTGCAGTACTTTAATCCGCGCGGTATCGGCAATCCCGGGTATTAACACACTATCCAAGGCAAATCCTTAGTGAGCACACCATTATTCTTTAATATACGGCTTCGGCCATTGCGCCATAAATAAGGCAATAACGCAGCCATTCGGCAAGAAACTGGTTTATCTGATGCTTTTCGTCACGCTGATGTAATTTTTTATTCGGATAATCATAGCGTGCTTTAAAACGATAGATCTGTTGCGTCGAACACACTTCCGCAACCATCGCATCATGATAAAGTCTGACAGACATCGCAGGCAGACTCCAGTAACTTACTGCAGGTGCTATCTGACTGATATTAACGACAGTGGTATAACGTGTTGATTCTTCTATTGTCAGACGATATCTGGCCCCCTTAATCTGGTAGGTGATAGTCTCGCCCTGTCGATCATTGCGGGGTAACAGACGCCGCAACTGAGCATAGTTAGTCTCATTAAGACGCATCATTTGCGGAAAATCGGGGGTATAACGTTGTTTCATGTGGTTTTCCATTGGTCTTTAAGTCGTTTGTGGTGCAGTTCAAGCCATTGCACAGCAATCACTGAAGCTGCATTATCAATAATCCCCTCTTCAACCCAGCGGTAAGCCTGCTCCCGGCTGACCACCCGGACAAGAATATCCTCATTCTCTTCCTCCAGCCCGTGACATCCTTTTGCCTGGCTGGCATCCACTTCCCCGACCATCACCGCAATACGTTCGCTGGTTCCCCCGGGACTCGACAGATAATTTAACACAGGTTCGATCCGGCCTACGGCTAATCCTGTTTCTTCCCGGGCTTCGCGCCGTGCAACCTCTTCATCTGACTCTCCCGGCTTGATCATACCCGCCACCATTTCCAGCAGCCATGGCGTTGCAGAGTTCTCATAGGCAGGGATACGTATCTGCTCGATCATAACCAGCTGGTCACGTGAAACATCATAGAGCATTAATACTACCGCATTGCCGCGTTCCAGCACTTCCCGTTCTACCACGCGGCTCATTTCACCGCTGAACAAACGATGGCGAAACCGGTACTTAATTAATGAAAAAAAACCTTTATAGACACTTTCCCTTGTAATAATTTCTACATCGCTGCGCCCGAAAATAACAGGTGATGATTTTTGACCCGGCATCGCTTCACTCCTGACAAGGTATAATGACAAGCTGACGTAAAGTTATATACTGCAATTGTGACATCAGATGGTGGAGAATTTCGGCTATTATTTCGCGTGTTCTGACGCAGATGGCACGTTCAGCCAACTTAACATGCCATCGTACTCTGATAGAATCGCTGATTATTTTTTGGCTCCCGACAGCACCATTTATGCAATTTCGCTGCAATACAAGGAATGCAAATGAAAAAATTGCTCCCAGTTATCATTAGCCTGAGTTTTGCCGGCTTTTCACAACTTAGCCAGGCCGAAGATTTGCTCCAGGTGTATCAACAGGCCCGTACTTCGAATCCGGACCTGCGCAGTGCTGCCGCCGATCGTGATGCCGCGTTTGAAAAAATCAATGAATCACGCAGCCCGCTGTTACCTCAGTTAGGTCTGGGCGGAGATTACGCTTTCAATAGCGGTTACCGGGATAACAGCGGTATTCATTCAAATACCACCAGCGCATCGTTACAGCTTACCCAGACAATCTTTGATATGTCTAAATGGCGCGCCCTGACATTACAGGAAAAAACAGCAGGTATTCAGGATGTTACCTATCAGGTAGCGCAACAGGAACTGATTCTGAATACTGCAACTGCCTATTTTAATGTACTGAATGCGATTGATACCCTGTCTTATACTGAAGCACAGAAACAGTCTATCTATCGTGAATTAGATCAGACCACCCAGCGTTTTAATGTCGGTCTGGTAGCGATTACTGACGTACAAAACGCCCGGGCGCAATACGATACGGTGCTGGCAAGTGAAGTCACAGCTCGTAATAATCTTGATAATATGGTCGAGAAATTACGTCAGGTGACAGGTAATGATTACAATGCACTGGCTTCCGTCAATACGGAACGCTTCAGAACCGAAAAACCGGAAAACGTTAATTCACTGCTGAAACAAGCCGACAATCATAACCTGTCATTGTTGTCTGCCCGTCTGTCGCAGGATTTAGCTCGCGAACAAATTAAATATGCTGAAACCGGACATATGCCAACCCTTGGTCTGACGGCATCGACCGGCTTATCCAACAGCAAATATGGCGGCAGCCGTGCTCATACTACCAGTTCTAACCAGGATTCCATTTCCGGGTCTAACCAGATTGGTCTGAGCTTGTCTATTCCGTTATATAGCGGTGGCTCTGTGACCTCTCAGGTCAAACAAGCGGAATTCAGCTTTGTCAGCGCCAGCGAGAAACTGGAAAGCGCACACCGTTCTGCGGTTCAGACTGTCCGGTCATCGTTTAACAACGTGAATGCATCAATCAGCAGCATCAATGCTTATAAACAGGCAGTGGTTTCGGCGAAAAGTTCCCTCGATGCCATGGAAGCCGGCTACCAGGTCGGCACCAGGACTATCGTTGATGTACTGGATGCAACCACCACCCTGTACAATGCACGCCAGCAATTGGCAGATGCACGTTATAGCTACCTGATTAATCAGCTGAATATTAAATATGCATTAGGTACCCTGAATGAGCAGGATCTCGGCGCCTTAAACGCTCAGCTCGGCCCGGAAGTACCAACCTCTCCGGATATTGTTGCTCCGGAAAATCCGCAGCAGGTTGCGGAAGCCGATGGCAATAACGCTCCGGTAACAGCAACACCGGCAGCAGAAAGGAAACCAGCCACCCCGCGTCACAGTGGTAACCCTTTCCGTCAGTAGTCTGTATTTGCCGGGGATCCTCGCCCCGGCAAACGTATAACAACGTAAAGATCCCCTCAGCATCAGCCTCCCAGCTTCATTTTTAACCGCCCTTCCCCTATCCTTAGGCCTGACCTTTGGGCTATGGAAAAATAAAATGAAACGGACAAAAAATATCCGCCATGCAGCATTCCGTAAAAGCTGGCAGGCGCGTCATCTGACGCCGGTCGCAGTCGCTATTTCGGCAGTTTTTATGCTTAGCGGCTGCGAACAAAAAGATGAAAATGTCTCTATGTATATGAATGCCGATCAATGCAGTAAAGCAAACCCCGGCCAGCAGGCACAGTGTGATTCGGCTTATAATAATGCGGTGAAAGAAGCAGCCCGCACAGCACCAAAGTATGCCAGCCGTGAAGACTGCGTGGCGGAGTTCGGCGAAAATCAGTGCCAGAAGGCACCGGCACAGGCATCAACCGCAGCAGAGCCTCAGCAAAGTGGCAGTTTCTGGATGCCACTGATGGCAGGTTATATGATGGGACGGATGATGGGCGGCGGTATGTCTCAGCCACTGTTTACACCGCGTAATGCCGCCAGCCCGGCCAACGGCCAATTTGTTGATGCCTCAGGAAAATCTTATGGGCCTGCCACCGGCGGCCGTACCGCGACAGTGCCAAAAAGTGCGATGGCCCCCAAACCGGCCACCACATCGACCATTACCCGTGGTGGTTTTGGTGAGTCGGTTGCCCGCCAGAATACAATGCAGCGTAATGCTGCCAGCCCGGCCAGCCGCAGCCCTGCCACAACGCGCAGTACCCGTTCTTTCGGAGGATAAACTGTATTATGCAACGCCTGCCCATAACTGAACGTCCGGACTGGCGCAGTAAAGCCGAAGAGTATGGTTTTAATTTTCACACCCTGTACGGAGAACCTTACTGGAGTGAAGATGCCTATTACCGCTTTACCCTGCCACAGGTCGAATATCTGGAAGACGTCACCGCTGAATTGCACCAGATGTGCTTACAGGCCGCAGAGCGCGTCATCGCCAGTGAACAGTTACTGGATAAGTTCCGGATCCCGAAACATGTCCGTGATTTTGTCCGCGAGTCCTGGCACAACCGGCAACCGTCACTTTACTCACGACTGGATCTCGCCTGGGGCGGCAGCGGTGATGCTAAGTTACTGGAAAATAACGCAGACACTCCCACTTCCTTATATGAAGCGGCTTTTTTTCAGTGGATCTGGCTGGAGGATCAAATGGCTGCCGGGCAGCTACCGGCAGGCAGTGATCAGTTTAACAGTCTTCAGGAAAAACTGATCGACCGATTCCGTCAGCTACAGCAACATTCTGGCTTCAATAGCCTGCATCTGAGTTGCTGCCAGCACAGCAGCGAAGATCGGGCCACAGTTCAGTATTTACAGGACTGTGCCAGTGAGGCCGGGCTGCCAAACGAATTTCTGTATATTGATGATATCGGCCTCGGTGAAAAAGGGCAGTTTACTGATCTTCAGGATCAGGTGATCAGTAATCTGTTCAAACTCTACCCCTGGGAATTTATGTTCAGGGAATCTTTCTCAATGAAACTGGCCGATGCCGGGGTTCGCTGGCTGGAACCGGCATGGAAAAGCATTATCTCAAATAAAGCCATCCTGCCATTACTCTGGGAAATGTTTCCCGGCCACCCTAATCTGTTGCCGGCATGGTTTTCCGAAGATAACCCGCCGTTGCCGGAGAAATATGTTATTAAACCGCTATTTTCCCGCGAAGGCTCGAATATCCGGATTATCGATCAGGGCCGTGAGATAGCCAGTGCCGACGGGCCTTACGGTGAAGAAGGCACCATTATCCAGCAATATCATCCGTTACCCGAGTTTGACGGTAATCATACGGTGATTGGCAGCTGGCTAATCGATGACCAGCCTGCCGGTATAGGACTGCGTGAAGATAAGCAACTGATTACCCAGGACCTGTCACGCTTCTATCCGCACTGTTTTACCGGCTGAAACAGCTATCAGGGGCGCGTTTGCTGCCCCTGGTTTTATCATTCATGAGTCAGCCAGCACCGACAACATACTCAGTGACCCCATTTCAATACCATCGACCGGTATTGAAATTTTATCGCCCGGTAATACCGCCCCCAGCACATACAACAAGGGCAGATAGTGTTCAGGGGAAGGATTAGACAACACCGCGCCCTCATGTTGCATAAAGTTAACTAACGGATGCTGTGCCCTGTCGCCCTGCCAGTGCAGATTTTCCCGCACAAAATTATTAAATGATTCAGCCCAGGGATAAGCCCCGGATCCGCCTTCCCAGCGTACTTTACGCAGGTTATGCACCATATTACCGCTGGCCACAATCATGACGCCCTGTTCACGCAGGGCGGCCAGTTTCTGACCGAGAGCAAAGTGATATTCGGCTGGCTGAGTCCCGTCAATACTGAGCTGCACAACCGGAATGGATGCGTCCGGATACATTTTTATCAGTACTCCCCATGACCCGTGGTCCAGTCCCCATTCCTGATCCAGCGTTACCGGCACCGGCGCTAATAATTCGGCAACCTGTGCCGCAAGGGCCGGTGAACCCGGCGCCGGGTAACGGGTATCAAATAATGCCTGAGGGAATCCACCGAAGTCATGGATCGTCCGTGGCTCCGCCATTGCAGTTACCGCCGTTCCACGGGTATACCAGTGAGCAGAAATGGCAACAATGGCGGTCGGTCGTGGTAATGCTTCCCCCAGCGCCTGCCAGCATTGAGTATAACGATTATCTTCCAGCACATTCATCGGGCTGCCATGGCCGAGGAATACAGCCGGCATACGTGAACCTGTCATAAATAAACTCCGCAAATCAGCTTTCTAATGCATACCAACATACGCTTTTTTATCAGGAACACACGCGGGGGATAATGATGATCATATTCAGAGAATTTGAATGAAATAATACGAAGAACAATCAATTGGTTATAATAAAAAAGCTGACACTCCGGTCAGCTTTTTTGATGGTATGCTACTGCAGTACAGGGTCTCAGACTGCCTGACGATTATCGTGTTGCTGCCGCCATGCAATCAGATCTTCGATAGTCACTACCGGCATATCATGCTGTTTCGCAAAAGCGATCGCTTCCGGTGCCCGCGCCATCGTACCGTCATCATTGGTCAGTTCACAAAGTACACCCATCGGTTTAAAACCGGCCAGACGCACCAGATCAATAGTTGCTTCTGTGTGTCCGCCACGGGTCAGTACACCGCCTTCACGGGCACGCAACGGGAAGACATGGCCGGGACGATTCAAATCGGAAGGCTGTGCATCGTCCGCAATGGCAGCACCTATAGTTGTGATACGATCCCTGGCCGATACACCGGTCGTTACGCCCTGAACCGCTTCAATGGTTACTGTAAAGCCGGTACCATAAGCACTGGTATTGTTTTCTACCATCATCGGCAGATCAAGCTGACGACGACGCTGTTCGGTCATGCACAGACATACAATGCCACTGCCATGACGGATGGTCAGCGCCATCTGCTCCACGGTCATGGTTTCGGCTGCGAAGATCATATCTGCTTCGTTTTCACGATCTTCATCGTCCAGCACCATCACCCCGCGTCGTTCACGCAGTGCGGAAAATGCACGTTCCACACGCTGTTCAGGCGTGCCAAATTCAGAAAGAAGTGTCTGATTCATGGTAAAAACCCTTTAGTTATAAATGTTACCAGAACCAGGGCAGCTTAGGAGGAATGTCAGCAAGACAAAAAATAACGGTAAGAACCGGTCAGGTCCGTCATATATCGTTACCCTCTCCCATCCGGACTATAACCGTCGGCCCCGGAATTACACCGGATCTGCTGACCTTCAGCCACAGGCTGAAGCGCTCGCGGGCTTTCAGTGAAAACTGATTTACCGCCGGTGGGGAGTTTCGCCCCGCCCTGAGAATAAGCAAATTCACTATATCCCCTATTGTAAAAAACGGCAATCACCGGACGGCTAAAAGTTATTAACCATTACTGCGGTTTAATTTATAGGTTTCCCGTTGACGGCTGAGGGATTACACTTGTCTTATTCAGGAGGCGGCCAGCGGCGGCGCCTCATTCGCTTCAGGGCGACCACCACAGGAATCTGTCATGATTGATGCTAAGAAAATTGAACAACTCGCCCGCCAGGTACAGGATGCGATGCCACAAGGGATCCGCAATTTAGGCGGTGACGTCGAGAAGAAAATCCGTCAGGTACTACAGGCCCAGCTTGGCCGTATGGATTTGGTTAACCGCGAAGAGTTTGATGTGCAGACTCAGGTATTGCTGCGCACCCGTGAAAAACTGGCAGCGCTGGAGCTCCGGCTGAATGCCCTGGAAGCAGCAGCTTCGGTACCGGCCACAGAACAAAAACCGTCAGAGACTGACGCCTAGTACAGAGATACGGGGACCTGTGGTCCCCGTATCTTGTTGCTGAACGATCAGGACTGACGGCTGGTAATGGTCCTGATGATATTGGTTGTCGAGATACCGTCTTCAAAATTAAGAATACGCACCTCTCCGCCGTTCGCCACAACCTCTTTTCCCCCGGCAACATCTTCCGGCTTATAGTCACCGCCTTTGACCAGCAAATCCGGTAAAATTTCGCCGATCAGACGCTGCGGAGTATCTTCTTCAAAGGAAACCACCCAGTCTACAGCTTCCAGTGCCCCCAGAACCGTCATGCGGTTAATCAGCGGATTCACCGGACGACTGCTTCCTTTCAGACGGCGGGTCGAAGCATCACTGTTCACCGCAACAATCAGCCGGTCGCCGAGGTTACGGGCATTTGCCAGATAAGAAACATGACCGGCATGCAGAATGTCGAATACGCCGTTCGTCATGACGACTTTTTCACCACGGGCACGGGCCTGTTCGACCACAGACTTCAGTTGCTGCTCATTCATCACACCAAAGCCGCTGTCCGGACGGGCATGAATTGCATTTTCCAGCTCAACAGGACTGACTGTCGAAGTACCCAGTTTTCCGACGACCACGCCGGCACCGGCATTCGCCAGGAAACAGGCATCTTCCAGAGAGCAACCGGCTGCCAGCGATGCTGCCAGCACCCCTATCACCGTATCTCCGGCTCCGGTAACATCATAAACTTCCTGTGCCAGGGTCGGTAAATGCACAGGATCTTTCCCTGGTTGTAATAAGGTCATACCATGTTCTGAACGGGTGACCAGTAAAGCGGATAATTCATAATCCGCCACCAGCGCCATCCCCCGCTCAATGATATCATCGACATTACGGCATTTACCGGCCACAGCTTCGAATTCGGACAGATTAGGTGTCAGCAGTGTGGCGCCGCGATAGCGCTCAAAATCAGTGCCTTTCGGGTCAATCAATACAGGAACCCCGGCATCGCGGGCAAGACGGATCAGCGTCTGTACATCAGATAAGGCACCTTTGGCATAATCGGAAAGCACCACTGCTCCGACTTTACCGACGGTTTCCCGCATCCGCTGATTAATCGGCTCAGGGTCAATATTTTCAAACCCTTCTTCAAAATCGAGACGAATTAACTGCTGATTACGCGACAGAATACGTAATTTAGTGATCGTCGGATGCGTGCTTACCGGGACAAAATTACACCCGACATGCACTTTTTCCAGGGTGCGGGACAGGGTGGCTGCAGCGTCATCGGCACCGGTTAACCCGATAATTTGTGAAGCCGTTCCGAGCGCGGCAATGTTCATTGCGACGTTGGCCGCACCGCCAGGCCGCTCTTCTATCGTTTCTACTTTAACCACAGGTACCGGGGCTTCAGGAGATATTCGTTGTGTCGGTCCATACCAGTAACGATCTAACATAACGTCACCAATCACCAATACACCCGCACGGCCAAAATCAGGCAGCGTTACTTTCATTCCAGAGACTCCAGAGCGTGTAAACCAGACTAAAAAATTTTGCCGATAATAACATAAACACCCGCAGGTAGCTGTTATCTGCAAACCAAATCGGCGGGCCGGGTTACCTGCCCTGAAAATAAATCTTAACTATGGCAACAGACAGACGGAAAAGTTGCGCTGCTTTATACGGGTGACTGTGCCAGCCAGTGATGCCAGCTCTGGCTGACTGTCTGCCGTTGTACTGAGTATAAATCCGCAGCAACCGCAGCAGGCAGAGATTGCAATGCCAGCTGGTGCAAGGCATCCCGTAAAGTGACATAGGTGGCCGTCAATTGTGCCGCTTCTTCTTCCTGCATAATACCGGCAGCGGCCATCGCCTCAAAGATCCGCACATTATCCGGCCAGCGGGCCAGTTCAGGCTGACGGGATGCATGACTGAGCACCAGATACTGGGCGATAAATTCAATATCAGTGATACCGCCACTGTCAGCCTTAATGTCCCAGCGCCCCTTATGTTTATTCCCCAGATGCTGACGCATTTTTTCGCGCATTTCCCGGACTTCTTTTTGCAGTGTTTGTGCCTGTCTTGGCAGACAGAGAATATCACGACGGATAGCGTTAAAACGCTCCGCCAGGGCCGGTTCACCAAAGACAATCCGTGCCCGCACCAGGGCCTGATGTTCCCAGGTCCAGGCCTCTTCACGCTGATACTGGTGGAATGCACTGAAAGTACTGACCAGCATCCCAGCCGCACCTGACGGACGAAGTCTGGCATCCACTTCATATAAAATACCGGAGGCAGTACGGGTGCTGAACAGATGCATAATGCGCTGTGTCAGACGCAGATAAAACTGGCGACTGTCGATGCTACGTGGCCCGTCAGTCGAAGAATCTTCGGGGCAATCATGCAAAAAAACCAGGTCAAGATCTGAGCTGTACCCCAGTTCCAGCCCACCCAGTTTGCCATACCCCACGACTGCAAAACCGTACTGCTGCGGATCACTCAGATGGCAGGGCCGCCCGTAACGGGCAACCATCATATTCCATGCCTGGCGGACCACCATTTCCAGAATAGCTTCCGCCAGCCAGGTCAGATGATCACTGACTTTCATCACCGGCAGCGTTCTGGCTATATCAGCTGCAGCAATATGTAACTGCTGAGTTTGCTTAAACTGACGTAATGCTTCCAGTTGTTGTTCTTCATCATCTGCCGGAATACGCATCAGGTACTGGCGTAACTCATCACGGTAAGCATCGATAGCCGGCGGATGATACAGGGTGGCAGGATCCAGCAACTCATCCAGCAACAACGGGTAACGAGCCAGCTGATCCGCGACCATTGGTGAAGCAGCACACAGCCGGATTAGATGCGACAATGCACCGGGATACTCTGTCAGCAGTTCCAGATAAGTGCTGCGGGTAAGCACGCCGCTCAGTAGCGGAATCAAACGGTGCAGCGTTTCATCGGCCTGCGGGCCGCCACAGAGCTCAGCCAGCAAACGGGGCATCAGCTGATCGAGAGCCTGCCGGCCACGCGGCCCGATAGTCCGGCGCGCGACGTCCTGCCGGAAATCATGCAACTGTTTCAGCAGCCGCTGCCGCTGTTGATCATCAAGTCCGGGTGTCAGGGGCTGTAATTCCCCGGCATGATAATCCCCGAGCCACAATTCACTGTAATCACTCAGTTCACTCTGTTCTGCGGCCCCCGGGACATCCTCCCCGATTAATTCATCGAAAATAGTACGCACATTTTCCATATGCTGAGCCAGGGTAGTACACAGGCCAGACCAGTCCTGTTCACCCATCGCCCATGACAGCCGTTGCCGGTACAGAGTATCGGAAGGCAGGGTCTGGGTTTGCTGATCATTAATACTTTGCAACAGGTTTTCCAGCCGCCGCAGCCAGAGATAGGCATCGCTTAACCGGGTCACTTGCTGGCCGGGCAGCAAGCCCAGACTGGCGACAGAATCAAGCGCTGCCAGCCAGGAACGTTGCTGAAGTGAACGCTCACGTCCGCCACGGATTAGCTGAAATACCTGAACGATAAATTCACATTCGCGGATCCCTCCGGCACCGAGTTTAATATTATCGGTCAGGCCACGACGACGTACTTCGCGGGCAATCATCCCTTTCATGGTACGTAATGACTGGATCACACTAAAATCAATATAACGCCGGTAGACAAAAGGCCGCAGCATCTGCTGCAGTTCCTGATATCCCTCATTATCCGACTGTCCCAGGATACGAGCCTTTACCATGGCGTAACGTTCCCAGTCACGCCCCTGCTCCTGGTAATAATCCTCCAGTGCAGCAAAACTCATCACCAGCGGCCCGCTGTCGCCAAAAGGCCGAAGGCGCATATCCACCCGATAGACAAAACCTTCCGGCGTTTGCTGATCCAGCAGTTTAATCAGCCGCTGTCCCATACGGGTAAAAAACAGGGTGTTATCCAGTTGCCGCCTTCCGCCGCGGGTGGTTCCCGCGGCAGGCCAGGCGAAGATTAAATCAATATCCGAAGAGAAGTTCAGTTCACGGCCACCCAGCTTCCCCATACCCAGAATATATAATGGCTGTTCGACACCTTCATGGCTGCAGGGGGTTCCCCATTCGAGACAGCATTGCCGGTAAACCCAGTCACGTGCGGCAATAATTAATACTTCCGCCAGTTCACTCAGCTGTAACAGGCTTTGCCGGGTCGTCGCCACCGACAGCGATTGCATCCAGGCGATTCTGACCATCATATAACGTCGGAAATGACGTAAGGCCTGCATAACTGCAGCCTCACTGTCGGCACCTTCCAGCCACTCAGCCAGCCATAACCGATACTGTTGCCATTCATCAGGTGCGGGCGGATATTGTTGCAGTCGCCGCCACCAGTCCGGATGCTGCAGCAGGCTTTCTGCTACAAAATCACTGAATGCCAGAACGGCGCACGCATCTTCGCCCGGAGGCAACAATGGAAAACCGGGCATTTCTGCCACTTTCCTGTATTGCTCCTGCATCAGTAAAGGTAACGGCAACATACTATATTCCCTGTGATATCTGATGAAATGGTCTGATGTTATTCGCTGACTTTGCCCGGTTCATTACCGTTAAGCCAGAACGCTGCCTGGCGATGCAATGAACGCAGCGTCCACGGCAGGTCATGATAACGTTCCTGATGAATTTGCTGTAATACCTGCCACCATGGCGCCAGCCACTCATCGACGGCTGTCAGCGGATAGGCTCCGCATAACAGGCAAACCGCCAGTATCTGCCGGTGAATACGCTGAGCTTTATCCTGATACCCTGCAGGCTGACTAACTTCAGCCGTGGTGCCTTTTAGTTCCGCCACCACCCGGCCCAGCATCACGTCACAAAAACGTTTAAAAGAGCCCTGCAGTTTTTTACGGTGTTTCTCTTCCAGTACGGCTTTCCACGGTTGCTCGGTCAGCCAGTGAGTCAGTGCTAACTGGGTTTCTGCCGAGGCAGCAGAGAAACAGAGCTCCTCAGCAGGGCTGTCAACCGCTGACTGCGCCAGGGTCAGCAATAATTCACGTAACCGGCCAGTGGCTTTACGGGGGATCATGCTGCCAAACAGGGTAAACACTTCCCGGATACCTAACAGTATCTCCCGCACCCGCACGCCGGCCTCTTTGTTACCTTCCAGCCATAACTCTTCATGGTATTGCCATTCATTCAGCAATACAGACAACATCGTTTGCAGGCCCTGTTCACAGGTCAGTTTTTTCTCTGCCTGCACCCGCGGGAACGGACGGACATTTTTCGGCGGATTTCCCTGAGCCAGATGATAGCCCCTGGCCGCTTTACTCAGACTGCCGGGCCGCAGTCCGCCGCCGGCAATTAACTCAAAGGCAAATGCCATCAGTGCCTGACGTGTACCTTTTTTCAGCTCCAGCTCCACTTCAAACAGCGGAGTCTGCAACTCTCCGGCAATGACAGCGCCCTGGTCAAAAGCCACTTCAATTTCACTGTCACCACAACTCACCAGCCATTTCTCACGGACAAAATCCGTACGGAACAAGGGCTGCAGTCGCTGTTGGAGTTCCGTAACATCAATACCTTCCGGCCAGACACTTTCCGGCAATAAGCGAATATCCAGAGTGTCGTCAGCTAAGCTGACATTAAATTCCGGACGCTGATGTAATCCGCCAATCGTCTGGCCGCTGGTTTTCAGCGTCATTTCATAGTGCTGATTGATACCGCGGATCCGTAACCCCATATCCCAGCGGCGTAACTGATTATCAGGCGTTTCAAAATAGATATTTGCCAAAGCCTGAGGCGCAGAGTGCTGGTGAGGCCAGCCATTAAGACGGTCTGCCAGTTGTGAGGCAGCCAGCGGACTGGCAATGAACTTTAGTTCTGTTTCGATGGTCATAGAATCTCTGAATGTCACAATTACTATCAATAAACCGTTAAATTACTCCGCTTCCAGAGTAATCCAGTAAAGACGCACTGTCTTTGATTTGTTAGGCTTTAGCATCGCCGAGAACAGGAAAGTTCTCATTTATCTCTATACAGCCCCTCTCCAGACTGTGGCATTAAATTTACCCATATACTATGCAAAAACGACGTCTAATGAATAAACTTACACGCACTGGCCTTTTTTTCCTGGCTTTCAGTAGTATAGCCCCTGCGGTTCATGCTGATACTACCCGTTACATTTCCGATGAACTGTCAACCTGGGTACGCAGTGGTCCCGGTGACCAGTATCGCCTGGTCGGTAAACTGAATGCCGGTGAACAAGTAACACTGCTGCAGTCCAGCCCGGACACTAAGTATGCTGAAATCCGCGACTCCCAGGGCCGTACTAACTGGATCCCCCTGTCTCAGCTGAGTGAAACCCCCAGTCTGCGTACTCAGGTACCGCAGTTGCAACAACAGGTAAAAGATCTCACTGATAAGCTGGCGAATATTGATACCAGCTGGAATCAGCGTACTGCCGATATGCAGAAAAAGGTAGCGGGCAGTGACGGAGCAATTAACACACTGAAACAGGAAAATCAGAACCTGAAGAATGCACTGATTGTGGCACAGAAAAAAGTCGATGCCGCTAATGTTCAGTTGGATGACAAGCAACGTGCGATTATCATGCAATGGTTTATGTATGGCGGTGGTGTAATGGGACTGGGGCTATTAATCGGTCTGTTACTGCCACGTATGATGCCACGCCGTAAAAGTAACGATCGCTGGATGCGCTGACTGCTGGCCGGGACGTCCCGGAATTTACTGTTCTGTACAGCCGCTTCCGCCAGCTAATCTCAGCCGTATGCGGGAACGACGGAGAAACACAGGAGTGATACAGTGAAAACATATCTGGTCGGTGGTGCCGTCCGCGATGCCATGCTTAATCTGCCGGTCAAAGATCGGGACTGGGTGGTGGTCGGTGCCACGCCGCAGGCGCTGCTGTCTGAAGGCTATCAGCAGGCTGGCCGGGATTTCCCGGTTTTTTTACATCCCGACAGTCATGAAGAGTATGCCCTTGCCCGCACCGAGAAAAAAGCCGGCCACGGCTATACGGGATTTACGACCTGTTTCTCCCCGGATGTCACCCTGAAAGAAGATTTGCAGCGGCGCGACCTGACGATTAACGCCATGGCTCAGGACAGCCACGGGGAAATCATTGACCCCTGGCACGGCCAGCGGGATCTGCAGCAGCGTCTGTTGCGCCATGTTTCTCCTGCCTTTGTTGATGACCCGCTGCGGGTATTGCGGGTCGCCCGATTCGCCGCCCGTTTTGCCGACCTGGGATTTACGATTGCAGAAGAGACCATGGCGCTGATGACACAACTCTCCGGCAGCGGAGAATTGCAACATCTGACCGCCGAGCGGGTCTGGAAAGAAACAGAAAAAGCCCTGACTGTCCGGCAACCGGAAGTGTATTTCCGGGTGTTACGCCAGTGCGGTGCTCTGAAAGTATTATTTCCGGAGCTGGATAATCTGTTCGGGGTCCCTGCGCCGGTCAAATGGCATCCGGAAATCGATACCGGTATCCATAGTCTGATGACACTGGCTATGGCTGCCAGACTGACAGAAGACCCGGCCATCCGTTTTTCTGCCCTGTTTCATGATGCCGGTAAAGCACTGACGCCGGAAGCACTGCTGCCGTCTCATCCCGGCCACGGCATTGCCGGTTTACCGCTAGTAACCGCCCTGTGCCTGCGTCTGAAAGTGCCTAATCACTTCCGCGATCTGGCATTAGTCATCACCGAGTTTCATGATGTGATTCATACCGTCCAGCGTCAGCCGGCAGAGAACATTATCCGTCTGTTTGACCGGATTGATGTATGGCGGAAACCGGAGCGGCTTGAACAACTGACGATTGCCAGCGAAGCAGATGCCCGCGGACGTAAAGGGCTGACGGAGCAGCAATATCCACAGGCGATGTTTATCAGAGAGTTATATAATCTGGCTGCCGCAGTTCCCGTCACCGACATCGTCAGAGCGGGTTTTAAAGGCCCCGATATTCGTCATGAGCTGACCCGGCGACGTATTCAGGCCATTCGCCCTTCCTGTCCATAAATATCAGCTCAGTGGTGCAACGCAGCCATACACGCCGTACGGGGACGGTAATCGGTCCCCGTACGGCTGCGCTGTCAGGTAAAAATAAAATAGACTACTGCTGCAAGAATAAAGCGATAGATAGCAAACGGCACAAACGAAATGCGTTTTATCAGTTCAAGGAAAACTTTAATTGCCACCAATGCCACCAGAAAAGCGACGATAAACCCGGTAGCAAACATAGGTATATCACTCAGGGTCAGGAAACCCAGGCTCTTGTAGAGATCCAGCGCTGTTGCTCCCATCATCATCGGCACCGCCAGCAGAAACGAAAATGCGGACGCCGCAAAGCGGCTGATCCCCATCAGCATCCCTCCGGAAATGGTCGCTCCTGAGCGTGAAAACCCCGGCCATAAGGCCAGACACTGGAAACAGCCAATCATAAACGCCTGCCGGTAAGTGATATCATCCAGGCCAACGGACTTCGGTTGTTTTGGTTTAAAGTACTCGGCCAGTAACAGCAGAATGCCACCGGCGATTAAGGCATACATCACATTCAGCGGTGTAAACAGGGACTTTATCCGGTCATGTAATATCAATCCCAGCACTACCGCGGGGATCATCCCCAGCAGAATATGGATCAGTGTCAGGTGTCCGTTTCCCCTGCCCTGGTGGGGGACTTTACCGAAATGAATCCCTATCAGGCCAAATAACCGGCGCCAGAACATAACCACCACCGCCAGAATAGACCCCAACTGAATAACCACTTCAAAAGTATCCGCAGTTTTACCCTCGAATCCCAGTAAGTAGCCGACAATAATCATATGACCGGTCGAAGAAACTGGTAAAAACTCAGTCAGCCCCTCAACCATCCCCAGAATAGCCGCGATCAACAGGTGATGCATATCCGCCATCAAAATACCCTCTCCAAATCCACCCGATAAAAACACCACAATTGCTCATCCGGACACGGACGATATCCGTCAGTCGTTATATCGTCTGCGGGGCTGTGGCCGGTCTGTTGCGTACAACAGATAATCCCGGTCAGCAAGCGCCCGGACGTAAAGACAATTAATACTCTGGTCGGGTTTCATTTTGATGGCAATTATTTAATACCAGTTACTGGTTATTTAGGAATAACGCCACGTTCGATACGTACACCGACCTGACTCGCCTGAGCCACTGCCCCCGGCTTACTCACCTTTATTCTGACGCCTTCCAGAGCAAAACGACGGATCAGTAACTCAGCAACTTCTTCTGCCACCCGTTCTACCAGCGCAAAACGCTGTCCCTGTAAGTGCTGTAATACCGCATCAGAGACATCTGCATAACTCAGACAATCTGCCACATCGTCACTCTTTGCCGCCTGCCGGTTATCCCAGGCCATCTCAATATCCAGTAACAATTTCTGCCGGATTGTCTGTTCCCAGTCATAGGCGCCGATGGTGGTAAATACTGTCAGTTGTTCAATAAAGACTATATCCATGATGCTACTCTCTGTGTTTTTACGGTTATCAGATACCACTTCCGCTGCTTTATGCGTATTATCCAGTCAGCAACCCAAACAACGGACAGGTATGGACGGTATTATGACAGTAATCGCGGCGGGTATGATCCTTTTTGCGTATCTTTGCGGCTCCGTTTCCGGCGCAATATTGCTGTGCAAAATCTGCGGTTATCCGGATCCACGTACCCGGGGTTCCGGTAATCCGGGGGCGACCAATATTTTGCGCGTCGGCGGAAAACTGGCTGCCGTTGCTGTATTACTGTTTGATGTATTTAAAGGGATGTTACCGGTGTGGCTGGCGTACACACTGCATGTTTCGCCCTTTTATCTCGGCCTGACGGCGATCGCTGCCTGCCTCGGTCATATTTATCCGTTGTTTTTCAATTTTCAGGGCGGGAAAGGCGTGGCAACCGCTCTCGGCGCCATAGCACCGATCGGCTGGGACTTGACAGGACTGATGATGGGGACATGGATATTGACGGTATTACTCAGTGGTTATTCATCGCTGGGGGCAATTATCAGTGCCCTGATAGCCCCGTTTTATGTGTGGTGGTTCAAGCCGCAATTCACGTTTCCGGTCTCAATGCTTTCCTGTCTGATCCTGCTGCGACATCATGACAATATCCAGCGGTTATGGCGCGGACGGGAGCATCGCTTGTGGAAACGTCGCTCCCGGCATCGCTCCTCAGACCAGCAGTAAACCAGCCATTATCTGCGGCTGGTCTGACACTGTCACTGAGCCAGCGGAGGTAATTCCGATAACGGCCAGCGCGGACGTACAGTAATCCCTAAATCGCTGTCAAAGCCGCCTTTAAAACGCACCATACCTGCATAGGCAATCATTGCCCCGTTGTCCGTACAAAATGCCGGGCGCGCATAGAACACTTCGCCTCCCCGCTGCTGCATCATCTCTGCCATCCGCGCACGTAACGTCTTATTGGCGCTGACGCCGCCGGCAATCACCAGTTTGCTGAATCCGGTCTGCTGCAACGCGCGTTTACATTTGATCATTAACGTATCCACTACCGCATCTTCAAAAGCCCGCGCGATATCTGCTCTGGTCTGTGCATCGTCATCATGTTTACGGATAGTATTAGCCGCAAAGGTTTTCAGGCCGGAAAAACTGAAATCCAGCCCCGGACGATCGGTCATCGGTCGAGGGAAAGTAAAACGCCCGGCTTCGCCTTCAGCTGCCATTCGGGATAATAAAGGACCGCCCGGGTAATCCAGCCCCAGTAATTTTGCAGTCTTATCAAATGCCTCACCGGCCGCGTCATCAATTGACTCCCCCAGCAGCTGGTACTCTCCGATACCAGTGACACTGATTAACTGGGTATGTCCCCCGGAAACCAGCAATGCCACAAACGGAAATTCCGGTGGGTTATCTTCCAGCATCGGTGCCAGTAAGTGCCCTTCCATATGGTGGACAGGAATTGCCGGCACCTGCCATGCAAGTGCCAGGGAACGCCCGATGGTTGCTCCGACCATCAAAGCACCGACCAGTCCCGGGCCAGCGGTATAGGCGACAGCATCAATATCTTTACCGCTTAATCCGGCCTCAGCCAGTGCTGCACGGATTAAAGGCACCGTTTTACGGACATGATCGCGCGATGCCAGCTCCGGCACAACACCACCGTAATCGGCATGTAAGCTGACCTGGCTATACAACTGGTTAGCCAGCAGACCGGATTCATCGTCATAAATTGCAATTCCGGTTTCATCGCAAGACGTTTCAATACCCAAAACTCGCATCACACTCACCTCTGATTTCGCCGCGGGAGTGTACCACAGCTAATAATTCTGGCCTACGCCGCAGGATTTCATTAAAAAGATTTTTTACCGGCCAAAGAATAGGCTATACTCCGCGGTCTGAAAAAAACCGGCAACCACAGCGCCGTTAAGCGCTTTGTTGGTTTGAAATTGTTCATGGTGCTTTACAAGCCAGCTACCGCTGGAGTAAAATACTGCACCATTTTGAAATAAGCTGGCGCTGCAGCCAGCTGCACAAATCGAATTTATCGAGGTGAGAGTTACATGCCGGTAATTAAAGTACGTGAAAACGAGCCTTTCGACGTAGCACTGCGTCGCTTCAAGCGTTCCTGTGAAAAAGCAGGCGTTCTGGCTGAAGTTCGTCGTCGTGAGTTTTATGAAAAACCAACGACCGAACGTAAGCGCGCTAAAGCGTCTGCTGTTAAGCGTCACGCCAAGAAACTGGCTCGCGAAAACGCACGCCGCACTCGTCTGTACTAATTTGTCCGGGAGCCCGCTCCCCCGCGTGTTAAACGCAGACTGAGTAAAGTGAAAGGCCGTGCTTTCCGAAAGGAAGCGCGGCTTGTTGTCGTTTATAAGCTAAAGATCCGGAGTCTATGGCTGGGAAAATACCGCGTATATTTATCAATGACTTGCTTGCACGCACGGACATCGTGGACCTTATTGATGCCCGCGTTAAGCTGAAAAAGCAAGGCAAGAATTATCACGCCTGTTGCCCTTTCCATAACGAAAAAACGCCGTCTTTTACTGTGAACGGTGACAAACAGTTTTACCACTGCTTCGGCTGTGGTGCCCATGGTAACGCTATCGATTTTCTGATGAACTTTGACCGTCTGGAGTTTGTCGAAACTATCGAAGAGCTGGCAACCATGAACGGGCTGGAAGTTCCCTACGAAAGCGGTAGCGGCGACACCCCGATGGAACGACATCAGCGCCAGAGCCTGTATCAGCTGATGGACGGACTGAACCAGTTTTATCAGACATCGTTAACACAACCACAGGCTGAACCGGCCCGGCAATATATTCACAGCCGCGGACTGAGTCAGCAGGTGACAGAAAACTTTGCCATTGGTTATGCCCCTCCCGGCTGGGACAACGTCCTCAAACGTTTTGGCAAAAATCAGGATGACAAACAGTCCCTGATTGATGCCGGTATGCTGGTAACCAATGACAACGGCCGGAGTTACGACCGTTTTCGCGACCGGGTCATGTTTCCTATCCGCGATAAACGCGGCAGAGTGATCGGGTTTGGTGGCCGGGTATTGGGTAACGATACCCCAAAATACCTGAACTCTCCTGAAACATCGATTTTTCATAAAGGACGTCAGTTATACGGACTTTATGAGGTGACCAGGGCCCACAACCAGCCAGCGAAACTGTTGGTGGTTGAAGGTTATATGGACGTTGTGGCACTGGCACAGTTTGGTATCGATTATGCGGTTGCCTCACTAGGCACCTCAACAACCAGTGAACATATCCAGCTGCTGTTCAGAAACACCGACACGGTTATTTGTTGTTATGACGGTGACAGAGCAGGACGCGATGCGGCATGGCGGGCACTGGAAACGGCCCTGCCCTATATTACCGATGGCCGTCAGTTACGTTTTATGTTCCTGCCGGACGGTGAAGACCCGGACACGCTGGTACGCAAAGAGGGCAAGCAAGCCTTTGAACAGCGGATGGAACAGGCCGTTCCCCTGTCAGACTTTATGTTTGATAACCTGCTGCCGCAGGTCGACCTGAGTACCCGTGACGGGAAAGCCCGTCTGAGTACTCTGGCACTGCCACTGATTAGCCAGATCCCGGGCGAAACACTGCGTATTTATTTACGCCAAGCTCTGGGCAACAAACTGGGGATCCTTGATGACCGCCAGCTGGAAAAATTACTGCCGGCGCGTGCTGACACCAGACCGGCTGTCGCATCACCGGTCATGAAAAAAACCACCATGCGTATTCTGGTGGCGTTATTACTGCAAAATCCGGCCCTGGCAGAAAAAGTGCCTTCTCTTGAAGGATTACAGGAAACAGGGATCGCCGGACTGCCGTTGTTTGCTGAACTGGTACAGTACTGTAAAGCGCACCCTGGTCTGACCACTGCCCAGTTACTGGAAAACTATCGCGATACAAAAATGGCTCAGTCCCTTGAAAGTCTGGCGATCTGGAACCACATGATAGTTGATGACGAAGCTGACGCGGTGTTCAGTGATTCGTTAGCCAGTATTTACGATTCTGCCCTGGAACAACGGCTTGAACAGCTGATTGCCAGGGATCGAACTCAGGGATTGAACAGTGAACAGCGGCGTGAGTTACAGTCACTACTGACCGCGCTGGCGAAAAAATAAGATTAAGGTGACCGGCGGCAGTACGGCCCGGTGACCCCAGGTTACAAATGTAAATCCTGACGAAAAATGCGCCAGTTTCTACAGAGAGTGCCGGGTTCCGGTATAATGAACCCCGAATGATGACAAAAAGATTACCCGCGGCTTAATTGCCGATTACTGAGGGCAGATGCCCATTGCTGCGATGAAGGCCGCAGCCACTGAAACGCCTTTACTGTTATTTGCCGGCTACCCCCGGCAAACACCAATCTCATTAACAGAAGTGTGGATACCGTCTTATGGAGCAAAACCCGCAGTCACAGCTGAAGCTACTTGTCACCCGTGGTAAGGAGCAAGGCTATCTGACCTATGCTGAGGTCAATGACCATCTGCCGGAAGATATTGTCGACTCCGATCAGATTGAAGACATCATTCAGATGATCAACGACATGGGTATTCAGGTCGTTGAAGAAGCGCCTGATGCCGATGATCTGATGCTGAATGAAAACAGTTCCGATACTGATGAAGATGCAGCAGAAGCCGCCGCGCAGGTGCTGTCCAGCGTGGAATCTGAAATTGGCCGGACCACTGATCCTGTCCGCATGTATATGCGTGAAATGGGGACGGTAGAACTGCTGACCCGTGAAGGCGAAATTGATATTGCCAAGCGCATTGAAGATGGTATCAACCAGGTTCAGTGCTCGGTCGCAGAATACCCCGAAGCCATCACTTATCTGCTGGAACAGTACGACAGAGTCGAAGCCGGAGAAGCACGTCTCTCCGATATCATTACCGGTTTTGTCGATCCGAATGCCGAAGAAGATATGGCACCGACAGCAACCCACGTCGGGTCTGAATTGTCTGAAGAAGATCGTGATGATGACGACGAAGATGACGACGAAGATGACGACAGTTCAGATGACGATAACTCTATCGATCCTGAACTGGCCCGTGAAAAATTTGCTGAATTACGCACCCAGTACGAAATCACCCGTACGGTGATTAAAAGTAAAAGTCGCAGTCATGCTGATGCGATTGCAGAAATCCAGAATCTTTCTGAAGTGTTTAAGCAATTCCGCTTAGTACCGAAACAGTTTGATTATCTGGTTAACAACATGCGCCAGATGATGGATCGTGTCCGTGGTCAGGAACGTGCCATTATGAGGCTGTGTGTTGAAATCTGCAAAATGCCGAAGAAAAACTTCATCACCCTGTTCACCGGCAACGAAACGAATAACAGCTGGTTTAAAGCAGCCCTGGCACTGAAAAAACCATGGTCTGAAAAACTGCAGGACGTCGAAGAAGATGTCGAACGCGGTCTGCATAAGCTGTCCATGGTGGAAGAAGAAACCGGACTGACCATCGAGCAGGTTAAAGATATCAACCGCCGTATGTCTATCGGTGAAGCAAAAGCCCGCCGTGCGAAGAAAGAGATGGTGGAAGCTAACCTTCGTCTGGTTATTTCGATTGCGAAAAAATACACCAACCGTGGTCTGCAGTTCCTGGATCTGATTCAGGAAGGTAACATCGGTCTGATGAAAGCCGTTGATAAGTTTGAATATCGTCGCGGTTACAAGTTCTCGACCTATGCAACCTGGTGGATCCGTCAGGCAATCACCCGTTCAATTGCAGACCAGGCCAGAACTATCCGTATTCCGGTGCATATGATCGAAACCATCAACAAACTGAACCGTATTTCGCGTCAGATGTTGCAGGAAATGGGGCGTGAGCCGTCACCGGAAGAACTGGCAGAGCGGATGCTGATGCCGGAAGATAAAATCCGTAAGGTGCTGAAAATCGCTAAAGAGCCGATCTCGATGGAAACACCGATCGGTGATGATGAAGATTCACATCTCGGCGACTTTATCGAAGATACCACTCTGGAACTGCCGCTGGATTCTGCGACTTCAGAAAGCCTGCGCTCAGCGACCCACGATGTCCTGGCCGGACTGACTGCCCGTGAAGCGAAAGTACTGCGGATGCGTTTTGGTATCGATATGAATACCGACCATACACTGGAAGAAGTCGGTAAACAGTTTGACGTGACCCGTGAACGTATCCGTCAGATTGAAGCCAAAGCCCTGCGTAAATTACGTCACCCGAGCCGCTCAGAAGTACTGCGCAGTTTCCTGGATGACTGACAAACGTCTGCGGTACGCTAAATAACAGAAGCCTCATCTTACGGATGAGGCTTTTTTTGGCTGTGTCCCGGAGCCCTTCGCTGCCATGCCCGTGGCTAAATCATCAGACCAGCTTTACCTCAACGCCGGCCGAGCGGAGCTGCCCGATCACTGCCGGGTCAGCCTGCTTCCCGGTAATAACAATATCAATATCTGCTGCGCGGCTGAACAGCATCCCTGCCCGCTGGCCGATTTTACTGCTGTCCACCAGCACGACCAGCTTGCCAACATAGTGTCGTACTTTCTGCTCACTCATCGCACTGAGCATATCCGTTTTATATAATCCGTCGCTGGTCAGGCCGACACCACTGGTAAACATCCAGTGACCGGCATACAGGTCAGCTTCGCTGCTCTGCGGAGCCAGAGTTATCGACTGCTGCTTATTATACTGGCCGCCAATAATTACCACCCGTTCATGTTCATGTTCTATCAGGTAATTGGCCAGTGGCAGATAGTTGGTGATCACCTGAATATCTTTACCGCACAGTTCACGGCCCAGCAAAAAGGCGGTCGAGCCGCAGTTAATCACCACGCTCTCTCCGGGCTGACACAGGGCCGCCGCCGCGGCAGTAATCCGTATTTTTTCGTCCAGATGACTGACCTGTTGAATATTCAGCGGGCTCCATAACTGACGAGATACATTCAGCACCTCGGCACCGTTACGCACTTTACGTAATTGCCCGTTATCATTCAGTTTATTGATATCACGCCGCGCAGTTGCCGGCGAAATATCAAAGGCAGCGATCAAATCGGCGACAGAAATTTGCCGCTGAGTATGTAACAACTCAAGGATGGCATGGTGCCGCTGGGACTCAGTCATGGACATTCCGTTACAAGATAAAACATCAGCAGTGGATTATAGGCGCACAGTCTGATTATTAATATCATTTTACTGCAGAAGTGCGCACCATAAATCGCCCTGTGGTTTTACAGGAAGGCTTTAAAAGGCAGGTCAGGCTCAAGGGTAAAACAGTCATCGAAACCACGGGGATAGTGATACTCAAGGTTATCCTTATCTGTCGGCCAGGTAAACTTACCACCGACCTGCCAGATAAAAGGTTTAAAATGGTACTGAAGCCGGTGTCGTCTCATTTCCCACAGGCTGAGTATTTCCTTAGGGTCCGCCTGGAAATTTGACCAGATATCATGGTGTACCGGAATCACAACCTGTGCCTTAAGGGACTCCGCCATACGTAATATATCGACACTGGTCATTTTATCCGTCACACCACGCGGATTTTCACCGAAGGAGCCCAGCGCAACATCAATCGGGAAGCGGTTACCGTGACTGGCATAATAATTTGAATAGTGAGAATCGCCACTGTGGTACAGCGTCCCCGCCGGCGTTTCAAACAGATAATTAACCGCCCGCTGATCCATCCCTGCCGGTAATACCCCGGCAGCTGCCTGTCCTTCCGGTAGGGTAATCAGTGCGGTACGATCGAAAGCATCCAGCACAATAATCCGTGTATCTCTGAGGGTAATAATATCGCCCGGCACCACTGCATGGCATCGTTCACGCGGCACCCCCCAGCCAGTCCAGATATCAACGCAGGACTGCGGTCCGATAAAGGGCACATCCTCTGCACAATTCTGCATTACCGCTGCCGCAACATTAACGTCAATATGATCGTTATGGTCATGGGTGGCTAATACGGCATCCAGCTGCCGGATAGCAAAGGGATCCATAACAAAAGGCGTCGTCCGCAGGTTAGGTTGCAGGGCTAACCCGCCGCCCATCCGCTGCATCTGATGACCGGCTTTCATCAGAGGATTACTGTGTGTCTGTTTACCGGTCCCGCACCAGAAATCAACACACAGATTAGTACCTGCGTCTGATTTCAGCCATATCCCGGTACACCCCAGCCACCAGATGGCAAAAGTGCCGCTGACAACCTCTGTCTGTTCTATTTCCTCATTCAGCCAGCATCCCCACTCCGGGAAGGTGCTAAGTAGCCAGGATTCACGGCTGATTGATGTTATTTTACTCATCGTATTCTCTCCATCCTTTGACGACAACAATCAAAATAATCATAAACAATCACAGGGAGTTCAAATTACCACCGTTCACCTGTCTTCTCAATATGAAAAAATCGCTTTTTATACTCTCCGTCACGCTGAAATTAACTGCATATATAACAATAACTTTTAAATAAATGCAGACGAAAAAACAACAATATACAGTGCATTCATATAATTAAATAATATCCAGTGAAGAGGATCACAAATAATCAAAATCAATCTTTTTGTGACGTTTTATGATTGTTATGGTGAAGGCTCCCTGAGTAAGCCGTTCGGGATAATAAAACTCAGGCAACCGTATCGGCACGGTTTGCCCGTCAGTATTCGCGCTCTGTAAGCAATGCTTTGGAGATCCGTATGGAAACGCTTTATACCCTGTTCACTATTTTTTTTAACCAGGTGATGACCAATCCGCCACTACTGCTGGGCCTGGTCACCTTACTGGGCTATTTACTGCTGCGTAAAAGCGCCACGGTAATCATTAAAGGTACACTGAAAACAATTATCGGTTTTATGTTATTGCAGGCGGGCTCAGGCATTCTGACCAGTACCTTTAAGCCGGTTGTCAGTAAACTGTCAGAGGTCTATCAGATTAACGGTGCAATATCAGACACCTATGCATCAATGATGACAGTAATAGACCGAATGGATACCGCCTACAGCTGGGTCGGTTATGCGGTTTTACTGGCGCTGGCGCTCAATATTTTATATGTACTACTGAAACGGCTGACGGGTATCAGAACTATCATGCTGTCAGGACATATTATGTTCCAGCAGGTCGGATTGATTGCCGTATTCTTTTATCTTTCCGGTTACAGCATGTGGACCACCGTTATCTGTAGTGCGGTACTGACTTCCCTCTACTGGGGGATCACCGCCAATATGATGTACCTCCCGACCCAGTCTGTGACCGACAATAGCGGATTTTCCATTGGCCACCAGCAGCAGTTTGCCTCATGGATTGCCTGCAAACTGGCCCCCTATTTGGGTAAAAAACAGGACAGTGTCGAGAAGCTTTCTCTGCCCGGCTGGCTGAATATTTTCCATGACAACATCGTGTCAACCGCCATTGTGATGACACTGTTTTTTGGCGCGATCCTGCTCTCTTTCGGCTTAACCACCCTGCAGGCTATGGCGGGCAGCACCCACTGGACCCTTTATATCCTGCAGACCGGACTCATGTTTGCCGTCGCGATCTTTATCATTGTGCAGGGCGTGCGCATGTTTGTCGCCGAGCTCACCGAAGCCTTTAACGGTATCTCACAGCGCCTGATTCCGGGGGCGGTGTTAGCCATCGATTGTGCTGCTATCTACAGCTTTGCGCCTAACGCAGTGGTGTGGGGTTTTATGTGGGGCACCATCGGCCAGCTGATTGCCGTCGGTATTCTGGTGCTGCTGCAGTCTCCTATCATGATTATCCCCGGGTTTATTCCGATGTTCTTTTCAAATGCCACTATTGGCGTATTTGCTAACCACTATGGGGGCTGGCGGGCGGCACTTAAAATTTGCCTGGTGATGGGAATGATAGAAATCTTTGGTTGTGTCTGGGCGATAAAACTGACCGGGCTGGATGCCTGGATGGGTATGGCTGACTGGTCAATTCTGGCGCCACCGTTAATGCAGGGATTGAGTTCCGGGCTCTGGTTTATGGGCGTGGTACTGATTATCGCTGCCTTATATATGTACTTTTCCGGCCGAAGCCTGCGTGCTGAAGAACGTGCCGCAGGCCGATAGCCATCAAAACCCTCACCACAGGAGAACACTTATATGACAGTAAGAATTCTGGCAGTGTGCGGTTGCGGACAGGGAAGCTCAATGATCATGAAGATGAAAGTTGATCAGTTTCTCACGCTTCAGCAGGTAGACCATAGCGTAAACAGCTGTGCTGTCGGTGAATATAAATCAGAGCTCAGTCAGGCAGATATTATTCTTGCCTCTACGCATATTGCCGGTGAAATCAGTGTCAGCGGTAATAAACATGTTATCGGGGTACGCAATATGCTGTCTGCCGAAGATTTCGGCCCCAAACTGATGGCTGTTATTCGTCAGTACTTTCCTGACGACCTCTCAGGAGCAACTGCTGATGAAGCTAAGTGATTCCCTGCGGGATAATAACAGTATCCGCCTGCAGGCCGAGGCCGAAGACTGGCAACAGGCCATCAGGATTGGCACCGATCTGCTGGTGGATGCAGGGGTGGTCGGATCAGAATATTTCCCGGCGATCCTCGCGGCAGTCAGCAAGTACGGCCCCTATTTCCTGCTTGCTCCCGGCCTGGCAATGCCCCATGCCCGTCCCGAGGAGGGCGTATTGCGGACCGGGTTTGCCTTAGTCACCCTGAAAAACCCGGTCTGCTTTGGCGACGAGGATAACGATCCGATCGATATCCTGATCACCCTGGCGGCCGTTGATGCCCACACTCATCAGCAGGTCGGAATACTTCAGGTCGTACAGCTATTCGACGATCCTGATAATTTTCAGCGTTTACGTGACTGCCGCCATCCGCAGCAGGTACTTGACCTGATTCATCAAACTTCAGTTACCCGCGAGCCATAAGGAGTACCGGCCATGGAATGTCAACGACCTCTGCTGCAAATCGCACTGGATAATTTAACCCTCGATCAGGCATTTGCCACCACCCGGCTGATTGCCAGTGAAGTCGATATTATCGAAATTGGTACCATTTTGTGTGTCAGTGAAGGTATACGTGCAGTACGGGAAATAAAAGCACTCTATCCCGGCCATATCGTGCTGGCCGATGCCAAAATTGCCGATGCCGGAAAAATACTCGCAGAAATGTGTTTTCAGGCCAGTGCAGACTGGATCACTGTCATTTGCTGCGCTGATATCAATACGGTGAAAGGTGCTCTGCAGGTGGCACAACAGTATAACGGTGATGTCCAGATAGAACTCACCGGCAGCTGGCAAATATCTCAGGCCTCTGGCTGGTACGATGCCGGTATCCGCCAGCTGGTATACCACCGCAGTCGTGATGCTCAGGCAGCAGGCGTAAACTGGAGCGATCAGGACCTGGCTATCCTGCAACAACTCTGTGATATGGGCTTTAAACTCACCATCACAGGCGGACTGGAGGCTGACGACCTGCCCCTGTTCAGGCATCTGCCGATCCATGCATTTATTGCCGGACGCAGTATCCGTGATGCCAGTGATCCTGTCGCCGCTGCCCGGCGGTTCCGGCAGCAAATTCATCAGCTCTGGGGCTAAGGAGCCAGTATGTCACCGTCAGAAAAAGTGCTGCTCGGTATTTACGAAAAAGCCCTGCCGCCCGATGAAAACTGGCCGCAACGCCTCGGACTTGCCGCAGAACTGGGATTTGATTTTGTCGAAATGTCGATAGATGAAACTGACCAGCGACTGGCCCGCCTCTACTGGAGTGATAAGCAGCGTCTGGCACTGACAGAGGCGGTACTGACCAGCGGTATCCGTGTCTCTTCCCTCTGTCTCAGTGCCCACCGGCGTTTTCCTCTGGGCAGCGAAGACGACAGCATCCGGCGTCAGGCACTACAGATTATGCAGCAAGCCATCCGGCTGGCACAGGATACCGGAATACGGGTTATCCAGCTGGCCGGCTACGATGAGTACTACCAGCAAAGTAATGCCTGTACCCGTCAGCGATTCCGTGACGGTCTGTCACTGGCGATGGAAATGGCCAGCAGAGCACAGGTTACCCTGGCGATGGAAATTATGGATACCGGTCTGATGAATTCGGTCAGCAAAGCCCTCGGTTATAGCCATTATTTGAATAACCCCTGGTTCCAGCTATACCCTGATATCGGCAATTTATCGGCCTGGGATAATGATGTCGAGCTGGAGCTGACGGCTGCGACTGGCCACATTGTGGGTGTACATGTGAAAGACACCCGCCGCGGGGAATTTAAAAACGTTCCGTTCGGCCAGGGTATCGTGGATTTCGAACAATGCTTTCGCACCCTGCACACTAATGGTTATCGCGGCCCCTATCTGATCGAAATGTGGAGCGGCAGCGGAGAAAACCCGTGCCAGCAGGTGTCTGCCGCCCGCTGCCAGGTACTGGAAAAAATGCGCCTGGCGGGCTTGCCGACCGGAGGATAAACCGATGCTGACACAATTAAAGCAACAAGTCTGTGAAGCCAATCTGCAACTGCCGGCCCATCAACTGGTGACCTTCAGTTGGGGCAATGTCAGTGCCATCGACCGGCAAAGTGGTCTGATGGTGATAAAACCCAGCGGAGTTGCCTATGAAAAACTGCGTCCGGAAGATATGGTGGTGGTTGAGCCCGACGGCTATTATCATGGTCCTTTGCGCCCGTCTTCAGACACAGCAACTCATCTGGTGCTCTACCGGCAATACCCGGAACTGGGGGGGATTGTCCATACCCATTCAACCTACGCCACTGCATGGGCACAGGCGATGCGTCCGGTGCCGGTATTAGGTACCACCCACGCAGATTATTTTTATGGTGAAATTCCCTGTACCCGTCAGTTGAAAGCAGAAGAAGTCAGCCATGACTATGAACGTAATACGGGTGAAGTGATCATCCATACCCTGCAGGATCGTCCGCCGATGCAGGTACCGGCAGTTATCGTTGCCCAGCATGGTCCTTTTTGCTGGGGATCGGATGCTGCAGAAGCGGTACATAATGCAGTCGTCCTTGAAGAAGTTGCCAGACTGGCATGGCTCAGTTGTCAGCTGAAGCCACAACCTGAAGTTATCCCCCCCTATCTGCAGGATAAACACTTCAAGCGTAAACATGGTAAACATGCTTACTACGGACAGGGGTGAGTTTCTGACCTGCGGGGCCCTGTCCGGCGTCCGGGACAGGGCCTCTTCCGCCCTGACGGCTATATAACCCGTTCTGCTTCACCTGCCCGCCAGTAAAAATTTCACAATATTATGTGAAAAATAAAATCCATCATAAAAATAAAAAATACATTTATATTCATAATATTATATTTAAATTGTCGTCATAACCTGTTTTTCATTTTTGTGATTCAGCAACTTTTATTGTGAAATTGTTATCCGTAAACTATTTCCATGACATAAACAATAACCAGAGAGTAGCGAATCATGGCGATGGGATTAACTGCGAATGAACGCCGGGATTTTATCTATCGTTATGCCCATGAAAATCAGATCGCACTCTATGAGGAGCTGGCATCACTGCTGAATGTCTCCCATATGACTATCCGCCGTGATGTACAACTGATGGAACAGGAAGGGAAAGTCCGGCGGGTTAACGGGGGAATTCGCCTCAGTGTCTTACTGCATCAGGAACTGCCTTATCAGGACAAGTCCTGTCTGAATCACCGGCTCAAAAAAGAGCTGGGTAAATGTTCAGTCACTCGGATTTCTGAGGGAAGTATTATTTACCTCGATGCAGGGACGACCACTTTCGAAATTGCCTGCTGTATTCCGCCTGATTTTCGTCTGACTGTCGTCACTAATGACTTTTCGATCAGCCAGCTGCTGATGTCGAATCCGGCCACAGACCTCTACCATGTCGGCGGCAGAGTCGATAAACGTAACCTTTCCTGTGTCGGTTTCAGCGCTGCCAGCTTTATTAAAACACTGAATATTGACCTGGCCTTTCTCAGCGCCAGTTCATGGGATCTGACCCACGGTATATCGACGCCCTATGAAGAGAAAGCCGTAGCAAAACAGACCGTTATTTCTGTCTCAAATAAAAATATCCTCGTCTCTGACAGCAGTAAATATGGAAAGTACGGTTTTTACACTGTCTGTCCCCTAACGGCTCTGGATGAAATTATTACGGATTCGGTTTCCGGTGAATGTAAACAAAGTCTGCTGGATATCCGCTCACCGAAAATCACCTTTATCGATATATTCCGGGATAAAAGAAGTTATGAAAGACGAAAATAAACTACGCGAAGAAATATGTCTCACCGGTGAACGATTATTTAGCCGGGGTTATACGGTCGGCTCTTCCGGTAATATCAGTGCATGCCTTGATGATGGCTGGTTAATTACACCGACCGATGCCTGTCTGGGCACTCTGGACCCGGCCGATATTGCCAAAGTCAGCTCCGACGGAGAATGGCTGACGGGTAACAAACCTTCCAAGACCCTGTTATTACATAAAGGTGTATATCAGCATAATCCTGCTAGCCGCAGCGTACTGCATACCCACTCAAACGCACTGGTATTACTGACACTGCAGGGCGTCTGGTCTGCGGAAGCGATCCTGCCGCCCATCACCCCCTATCAGGTGATGAAAGTCGGAAAAATACCGTTGATTGACTACCGGTATCCCGGCTCACCGGAAGTGGCGACAATCGTGGCCGGGCTGGCTGCAACAGTGAAAGGGGTTATGCTGGCAAGACTCGGCCCGGTGATCTGGGGGAACAGTGTTTCTCAGGCCTGCGATATCCTGGAAGAATTAGAGGAAACCGCCCGGCTATGGGTCGCCACCCGACGCCAGGCCGATCCTCTGCCACCGCAGGCAATTCAGGAACTGACCGAAAAATTTGCATGTCACTGGTAATTCACCGCTTATTGCCGGAATACACAGGCGCAGGTAAATAAAATGACAAGGTTATCTCCTTTGACACTGTACAGTGCACTGGTTGTTCGCTCTCCGTTTGACGACGGATTACTGGAAGGTTATCGCCGCCGGTTTGGCGACCTCTGCATCCACTGGAACCCGACCAGCGTATTAATGGAAAATATCGCAAACGGCCAGCGCTGTGACCTGGTGATCGTGACCGATCCGGCCATGGAGCAGCTGATTGCTCAGGGAATTGCTGATCCGGCAACCCGCAGACCATTAGTGGTTTCCCGCATCGGGTTTGCCGTCAGAAAAGGCGCGCCTCACGTTGATGTCTCTGACCGTGAACAACTGATAAAAACACTTCGTGCCGCGCGCTCACTCTGCTATTCCACCGGCGGAGCCAGCGGTATACATTTTAAAACCGTACTACAGATGCTGGGGATCGAACAGGAAATTGACGCTAAAGCCTGCCCGATCGCGGAGGGTTTTACCGCAGAAAAACTTCTCAGCGGTGATGCGGATCTTGCTATCCAGCAAGTCAGCGAACTGCTGGCGGTGCCGGGCGTAGAGATCACCGGCGACCTGCCCGCTGATCTGCAAAAAAGTACCTCGTTTTCCATTGCCCGGTGCTTTCACTCTGAACATCAGCAACAGGCCGCAGCACTGACAGAGATAGTCACTTCACCAGACGCCGCCGCCAGATATGAAAAGTTCGGTCTGCAAAGCCAGAATTAATCACTATATCGCAGACAGATCTGCAGGCTGAAACGACCACCGGCTGCCAGCCTGTCCGGGGGCTACTTCCGCGAAAACGGTAACCGGCCTGCCGGGTTTTAGCCATCAGATAGCCTCCTGCGCCAGTTTCGGTGGCAACAGCCGCCACGTTAACCACAGAGTCCGGCTCACGCGGGACAAACGGAGCGCCTTATGTTGATTGGAGTAATAGCAGATGATTTCACCGGCGCCAGCGACATTGGCGTCACCCTGACAACAGGGCTGCCGGAAGAAGGTGGCCTGCGCACAGCATTATATATCGGGGTGCCTGAGCAGGCGGCAGATCCACAGATCGGTGCCGGGGTTATTGCGTTGAAAAGCCGTTCACTGCCTGCCAGCGAAGCTATCGCCCTGTCATTACAGGCCTGCGACTGGCTGCTGGCCAGCGGATGCCGGCAAATTGTATTTAAATATTGTTCCACCTTTGATTCCACCCCTCAGGGCAATATTGGCCCGGTGGCCGAGGCCCTGGCCCGTAAACTCGGTACCGGCGGCGTGGTGGTATGTCCTTCATTTCCGGCAATGAAACGTACGCTCTATCAGGGACACTTGTTTGTCAATGATCAGTTGCTGAATGAATCAGGGATGGAAAACCACCCCCTGACCCCGATGACCGATGCGGATATTCGTCGTGTACTGGCGAAACAGTCGCAGCATCCACAGGGATATATCAGCTGGCAACAGGTACAACAAGGCAGCGATGAAATCAGCCGCCAATTAAAGCGACTGGCTGAGCAGCAGATCGGTCTGGTGGTGGTGGATGCGATCACTGATCAGGACTTACTGCAGATTGCCGGGGCCTGTGCCGATGCACCGCTGCTGACCGGAGCATCGGCTATTGCCCGCGGCCTGCCGCATAATTTTATTCGTCGTGGTGAAACGGCAGGCGAAATTGCTCCGCAGTTCAGTGTGAGCGGTAAAGGTGTGATTCTGGCAGGCAGTTGTTCACGCACCACATTACGCCAGATTGACTACCACCGGCAGCAATATGCCGTACTGCCTCTGGATGTTGAGCAAATTATCCGCGGCGACACCGACACCGCAGAACTGCTGAAATTCGTCGATGATAATCAGCAAAAATATCCCCTGATTTATACTTCAGGAGATCCGGCGCAGGTTACGGCGTTACAGCAGTATTATGGCCGCGAAAAAGTGTCTCAGGCGATTGAACAATTTTTCGCGGCTCTGGCGGTACAGCTGGTCGGGGCCGGTGTACGGCGTCTGGTAGTCGGCGGCGGAGAAACATCCGGGGCGATTGTCAGTGGCCTGGGCATTGAAAGTCTGGTTATCGGTGCCGAACTCAGTACCGGCGTCCCGGCATTACGGGTAAAACAGGGACAAATAACCCTCGGACTGGCCTTAAAATCAGGTAATTTTGGTGATGAGGCCTTTTTCTCCCGTGCACTGGCCAGACTGACAGCATAAACACACCGCAAATAGCGGTTCCGTATCCCCGCGGTGCGGAGCCGCACCAGCCCCTCCTCTCAGTCACTGTGTTATCCTGCCCGCTGTTTCCGGATATCAGCTTCAGGATAATCACCAATGATGTTCAGCACCTTCCGGCAGGCAATAATGGACTTTACCCCGTCGCCTGCACGCCAGTTACCTGATAACTTTTTACTCAGCCGTGAAGGCAGGCTGACCGAATACTATATTCCGTTCGACTACCTTAACCCTGCTGCACGTCTCGTGCTGGTGGGCATTACCCCCGGCTATCAGCAGTGGCTGCATGCGGTAACAGCCGCACACCAGGCGCTGAAAAACGGAGCGACTGATCAGCAGGCATTATATCTTGCCAAACAGCAAGGAGCCTTCAGTGGTGCGATCCGTAATAATCTGACGCAGTTACTGGACGCGATTGGCTTATCTGGCTGGCTGGGTATCACGTCCTGCAGCTCATTATTCAGCGATCACCTATCTTTAGTGCACTTCACTTCCCTGTTTAATCAGCCGGTATTTATCGATGGTAAAAATTACAATAACACGCCCTCTTTCCGTCACTCCCCTTTACTGCAGCACAGTATCGAACGCGGGTTTGCAGCCGAAGCCCGCCAGTTGCCTGATGCGGTTTTTGTCCCTTTAGGCCCGGTGGCTAGCGCCGGGGTTGAATGGCTGGTTCAGCAGCAACAGATTGATCCGGCGAAAATCCTGACCGGCTTACCCCATCCTTCCGGGGCCAACAGCGAAAGGATCCATTATTTTCCGGGTAAAAAAACACGTGACACACTATCACGGCACACCAACCCGCAAGCTCTGGATCTGGCAAGGGAAAAACTGATAACAAAAGTGGCAAAACTGCGCTGAAATATCGTGCCGGCTGCCACCGGCACACCGGCACACCGGCAAGTAAGCAGTTATCCGCCAACAGGTCCGGCATCCAGCGCCAGCGCCTGCTGCAGGGAAGGTAACGCCGATAATGTCTGCAGATAAGTATCAATCGCCGGATACAGGCCGTCGATCATTCCCCGTTTGTGCAGTAACAGCAGCACCCAGCCAATCATAAAATCAGCGCCCGTCAGCTGCTCACCGGTAATATAACGGCGGCCACTCAGTTGCTGATTTACATAACTGAACACTTTATTAAATTCATTATTCGCGTAATTCTCTGTCCAGCGCAGTTCGGTTCCGGCAGCCGTTTCGAAACTATTAAACAGACGTAACAGTACCGGGACCATTGCCGAGCTTTCCGCAAAATGGATCCACTCATAGTATTCGGCATACTGCGGGCTGCCGGCCGGCGGACGCAGGCCAGGGGCAAAACGTTCGATCAGTAACTCGATAATCGCGCCTGACTCGCTGATAATCTGCCCGTCAAGCTCAATCACCGGGGATTTGCCCAGCGGGTGTACTTTCTTAAGAGATTCCGGGGCCAGCTGCGTCACAGCATCACGCTGATAATAAATAACCTGATGGGGGATCTTTGCTTCCAGCAATAACCAGTGGACGCGGAAAGAACGGGAATCATTCAGATGGTGTAAGGTAATCATACTGTTTCCATTCACTCACTCTGGCTGCCGCAGAATGCAGCAGCGACAGACCTTATACTAGCATAAAGGTCTGTGGTGCAATTCGTTAGCCGGATGCGGATACCGCCAGTACCTGCCGCCGCTCCCCTTAGCCAGAGTATTCAATAATCGATAATCCGGCATTGTAGTCAGTGCTGTAAATGATCCCCTGAGCATCAACAAACACATCACAGGACTGGATGACTTTCGGCCTTCCCGGCCGGGTATCCATCATTTTTTGCGGTGCGGCCGGAACCAGGGCTGCGGTCTCTTCCGGACGGTAAGGATCACTGATGTCATAGGCCCGGACGCCGGCATTCTGATAGGTGGCAAAAATCAGCGTTGAACTGATAAAACTGCCCGGCCGGTTTTCATGCAAATTATGCGGGCCAAAATGTGCCCCTTTAGCAATATAATCGGCTTCGCCGGGCTGCGGAAAGGTAGAAATACTCACCGGATTGGACGGGTCACGGATATCGAACAACCAGATAAACTTTTCACCATCCTGCTGTTTATCCAGCACGGCTTCATCCAGAACCACCAGCAAATTCCGCTCCGGCAGGGGTAACGCCGTATGGGTACCGCCGCCAAACGGCGGGCTCCAGTTACGGTGGCTGAGCAGCTTCGGAGCACTGCGATCCTTAATATCAAGGATGGTCAGGCCTCCGTCACGCCAGCTACCATAGGCCGTATCCCCGCTGATAATCGCATGGTGAAGGGCATAGCGTTTACCTTCCGGCCAGTCAGGCACTTCCCCGGCCTGCTGATTCATACCCGGCAACCACCATTTTCCGGCGACTACCGGCTTGCGCGGATCCGCCAGGTCAATGGTCAGGAAAATATAATCGGTAAAACCGTCAATCAGTGCCGATACATAGGCCCAGCGTCCGCCGATATACCAGATACGGTGAATACCGATCCCGTTCAGAGGCAAAAAGCTGATTTCACGGGGCTGTTGCGGCACAGAAATATCGAAAACACGTAATCCGGCACTCCAGCCATGCTGTTCAATATCGCTGACCGTATCTCCGACCTGACGAGTGTAATACACTTTCTCATCGGCGAAACGGGTATCCGCAAACAGGTCACGGGCGTTGATCACCAGCAACAGATCATCATGGGTCTGTAGATGTATATTCCAGGTACCCGGCGGTGCTGCTACATAATTAACGGTTTTCGGCTGCCGGGGATCCCGGACATCCACCACCGAAAATCCTCCCGAGACCATATGTCCGATATACGCAAAACCGCGATGCACCATCAGCTGAACCCCGTCAGGACGCCCTCCCTGATCACTGTGACCGATCAGCCGCATATTGCGGCTGTATTCCGGTTGCGGTAATGCGCTCATTATCTCTGCCTTATTTCGCTTTCGCTTCGAGGGTAGCGAACCATGGTGCAACGAAATCATTGGTGGTGCCCCAGCCGGGGATAATTTTTGGCAGGCTGGCCATATTCACATCACCGCTCTGCTGGTTCAGCAACGCCTGAGATACGGCATCGGCCTTAAATTCATAAGTGGCCGGGGTGGGTTCTCCGGCTATTTTCAGGGCAACCAGCCGCACGTTAGTCGCGCCAATCAGATGCGGATCAACCGCTGCCGTCATCTGCCACGGACTGTTTTTACTGTGCATCATCTGTAAATCCTGGTTAGAAATATCGATGCTATACAGTTTGATCTCTGTCCGGCCATTTTCCTGTAATGCTTTATAAGCTCCCTGACTGAAGGCATCCCATGACCCCCAGATAGCGTCAATTTTACCTTTCGGGTATTTCGCCAGGATAGCACCGACTTTATTCGCGGTATCACCCTGCACATCGGTAGACACTGCCCCCAGAGATTCCAGCTGTGTGATCCCCGGGTTCTTTTTCAGTAGCTGCTGGTACTCTTTCTCACGACGGTCCATCGGCGGGAACCCGGCAACCCACAGTTTCACAATATTTGCTTTCCCGTGAAAATCTTTTACCAGTTGCCCGAAAGACATATCCGTCAGTGAAGCATCATCCTGGCGGGTAACGGTCACTGCCGGAATATTGTCCGGTACGGCAGTATCAAACACCGACACCGCAATCCCTGCATCGGTAATACGTTTTACCAGATCGTCTGAATAGGGTGCACGTCCCTGGGAGAGAATAATGCCGTCATATTTCTGGATAATTGCCTGATTCACAAAGTCCTGGAAACGGGCATCGTCACCATTACTCAGGAAAGTATTCACTTTGAAGCCCAGTTTTCTGGCCTGCTTAATTGCACCGGCCAGAAACTGGGTCGTGTTATCGTCAGATCCCAGGTTACGGATCACAGCAATACGCACCGGACCATGGTGGTTTGCCAGTGCTGCCGGTAAAGGTGCCATGACATCCGCGAAAACCGGTGTACTGCCCAGTAAACTCAGTGCCAGTAAAGAGAGTGCTATCTTTTTCATGTTGTGCCCCGAAATGCCCGCCTGTGAACAGGCTGATTATTTTAATTTCTGTAACTGCTGCTTTGTCTGTCCTGCCTGACCCCCGCCATTGTCCCGGCGGGCATATATCCCTCTAAACACATATCCATCTGGATGTCTGGACGTCATATTACATAATCCCTTACCTGCTGGCTACCGTCATCCGTATCCCTGTAAAAAATTTCTCCGGCGGAGATCTTCAGGGCTGATAACGGATCCGGACGATACCCAGATGGTGGGCCATTTCCCGCAGAAACACAAAATAGCAAAACTCAGCAATCTCCGGTTCAGTCAGGGGGAATGGCCCGTAAGACAGCCGATCTGTCAGCTGATTAAATGCCGACTCTATTGCCTGTGGCGTAATATCATCGCTGCCCGCCAGCCAGCGCTGACAAACGCGGTGCAGCAGCATATCGCTGCTAATGGCATGGAGGTTGCCCGGCAGTATTTTCCCCTGTGATTCAAGGATTTCTTCTGTCCTGTAAATCAGCGTCTCCACAGCCAGCGCATCTGCCTGCCCGGCAGAAAACAGGCCATCTCCCGCCTGCTGATAACCGCCTTTTAGCACTGACAGCACCGTATCCTGCGGATGATAAAAAGTAACTGACTGTGCAGACACCGAAAAAAAATACGCTGACATCATGTGTTCTCCTGATCTCTGAAAAATGTTTTATCGGATAGTGACATTACCAATATACCGGTCACCGCCCTGCGGACGATGTGTTTATGAGCTGACAACAGACGCAGTAACAGCATAAATGAATAACAGATCGACGGGGAAAGTGCAGAGTAATCAACAGACCAGCCAGTGATCATTTGCCGGGATTTGATCGCCTGATGGCAAAGACAAAAATACAACAGCCACCGCCCCTGTTATTTCAGGGAACGGTGGCTGTCAGGGGGATATCCGCCGGGCAGTCAGTAATTAAACAAACACCCGCAGCAATCAATCAGTGGTATGGATCAATGCAGGCAGCATTGTTTAAATTTCTTACCACTGCCACACGGACAAGGATCATTACGTCCGGCGGTAACTTCAGCAATAAAGGGCTGACTGACGACTTGTGGCGGGTGGTCTGTACGTAACGCCAGCCAGTAGTTATACAGAGCCAGTGCTGACGGTGTGATAATCTCAATCGCGGCGTCATACTCTTCGGGGGTCAGGGTTTCCAGCCGGTCGAAGTTCTCTTCTTTACCATGCAAAGCAATCGCTTCAAAGGCAGGTTGCAGGCTTTCCGGCAGTTCAGGCCAGCGGCCAAGTGCAACGCCACGCATATAGCCAAAACACCATTCTTCAACAATGGTGAACTCCTGACCTTCCATCTCTCTGACCCCAAACAATGGTTCAAACTGATCCTGATATTCGGTCAGACGCTGGTCAATATCGTCCATATGCTGGAAAGTCAGCGTCATAAAGCGCTCCATTTCCCGCTCAGAACGCCAGCGCGGCACTTTATCTGCCCCGCCCCATACGGCGACCAGCCACTGATCAGGTTCAGCCATCACCGGTCCGGACAGAATTGCCGTCAGCAGCCCATCCAGCCCCGAAACATCCAGCACTGAAGTTTCATCGCCATATTTCATGAAGATATCATCCAGCCATTCAAGCTCTTTCTCTGTCAGGGGGCCCTGTGTCATTGCGTATTACCTCTTCTCTGCAACCGGTGATATACCGGTATCGGCTAATCGGTAATTATAACAGCAGACACTCGCCATGAGTCGATTTGTCGACCGTCACGCTTCACAGTTGGCCACTTTCCTGGCGTATAACCCGACCGTCATCACCCCGCGGCTCATCCGTGGCTGCGCAGGTCCGGCAAGTCAGAGCAACGCCGGCGGCGGCCTCCGCTTCCGGAATCCGCTAACTGAACACCCGTAACAACGGCATATGCCGTTGTTACACCAGAGTTATTGTGCGCCTGACATGACTTTAAAGACAAAAGGAACCGAGTCACGCAGGGAGACGTTAACCGTTTCGCTGTGATCCATACCGGCATATTCTTTTATTTCCACCGGAGTTCCCGCAGCTTTTACCTCACGGGCAAATTGCTGCTGCATGGCCGTCGGGACATTAATATCGTTCAGGCCGATACCGATAAACACCGGATGGTTAATTTTCAGTGTGTTATAACGCAAAGACGGTAACTGTGAATCCAGCAGTCCCTGGAAGTCAGGCTGAAAACTGTTTTTATCATTCAGCCCCTGTGTCATCACATGACGGGTCAGCGGAGCAATACATAAGGTTTCGGCCAGTTTAACATCCGATACCGCCCGTTTCTGAAAGTAGTCAGCGGCTTTCAGTTGCTTATTCTCATCGGCTGCCGACAAAAAGATATAGTAGGCATACGGCATTTTCGGATCACCACCGACCCGGTTGTGCGTTGATTTAAAAATATCACTGACCGTGGTATGCGCATTAATATAAGGTGTACCGGTCAGTACCGTGCCCAGGACATGCAGTGCCGGCGCATAAGACGGCTGATAACCGGAAGCAGCAAAGGCAGCATGTGCTCCCTGAGACTGACCGATAATGATAATTTTATTACTTAACGGGAAGCTTTTCAGAGACGCTGAAATACTGTCCAGCACACTCCAGGCTTCAGAACGGGAATTCAGATAATGATGTAACCCCGGAGAGCCAAGCCCTGCATAATCCGGAGCCACCACCGCAAATCCCAGCGACAGCCAGCTGTTCAGATATTGCTGATCACGCGGGGTGCGCGGGTTCAGGGAGGGGGCACACTGATAAGCAACGCCGACGGTACCGTGGGTCCATACCACCACTGGCCAGCCGCCCTCAGGGGCCGGGCCTTTCGGTAAAAAGACCGCGCCACTGTCTTCACGGTGTGTTTTACCATCGATGCCACTAATCGATGTGTAATGGATCAGATACTGTGCCGAAGCCTCTGATAAACCGTGATCGGCCGGTAACGGCGCTTTTTCCAGTAATACCCCGTTGGGGGTTAGCGGAGCCGCATGGGCTGTCATACCCAGGCTGATAGCTGAAGCCAGTAATGCGCCGGCAAATTTTATCATCTGTTTCTCCTGTCAGTGAACCCGTCAGCCTGCGGCGGACTGCCGCACTGCCGTGCTGTTCACTGGTGTGCATGCAGTGGTTGTAAAGGACTGTTATAGCCGCCGCCTAACGCCTGAGTCAGGCTGATATCGGTTGAAATTTGCCGGTATTGCATATCCGTCAGTAACAATTGCTGGGCCAGGGTCACCCGCTGTACTTCGCGGCTGGCATACAGGCTCATTAACCCCCGCCGGTAACGGGCATCAGCACTGTCAGCACTGACCTGTGCCGCCGCCACTTTCTGCTGCTGCATTACCAGTTGCTGGTTAACAGAATTCAGTTGCTGTGAACTGACGGCCACATCCCGGACCGCATCCAGCACAGCCTGGTTATACTGTTTAATTAATATATTACTGGCTGTACGTGCTGCCCGCAGGTTGGCATTCAGCCGTCCGCCGTTAAATAATGGCAGATATAAACCGGGCAGCAGGTTGATCTGCTGGAAAGAATATTTAAATAAATCGCCGACATTCAGCGCGTTATACCCCCAGAATGCCTTAATATCAAAATGCGGATAGAAGGCCGTTTTGGCCACTTCTACACGGCTTAAGGAAGACAGTACATAGCCCCGCAGTGCCTGTAAATCCGGACGCCGCGACAGTAACTGATAAGAAAGTACCGGCGGTAATCCTTGCTGTGTTTGTGGCAGCGGCCGCGGCTGTAATGAGGCTATTGCCGCAGAATCAGCACCGGCGCCGATAAGTGCCCGTAATACTTCTTTCGTCGATGCCAGTACCGTTTGTTCGCCAAGTAACTGCTGCTGTGCCGACAAATATTCACTTTGTGCCCCGGCCAGGGCGACATCGTCTTCCAGCCCGCGGGCAACACGATCTTTATGAGCCGCCACCGAAAAACTGCTGATCTGCTCCTGTTGTTGCAACAGGGCAATACGCTGCCAGCTACTCTGTATCGAAAAATATAGCTGTGCCACATTCGCTGCCACGGCTTGTTCTGTGGCAGCTGTTTCCGCCAGCCGGGCATTTTTTTCGCCAATTGCCGCGGCGACCCGTGCCCGATCGGTTCCCCACAGGTCGATATTCAACGCACCGCCAATACCGACAGTATTCAGGGTATACCAGGGACCGCTGCTGCTTTCAGGCAGGGAAAAAGAGTAAGGCCAGGTAAAAGAGCGATGGCTGGTCCGTAAACGGTTTTGTGCAGCTACCGCGGTCGCCTGCACTCCGGACAAAGAACGTGCCACATCCACATTGGCTTCTGACTGAGCAATTTGTAACTGAGCCGCCTGTACCCGTGGTGAGTTCTGTAATGCCTGGCTGATCAGCATATTCAGTTGCGGATCATTATATTTTGTCCACCAGTTACTGGCTGGCCAGCCACTGCCTGCCAGATGAATAACCGCGGATAACTGCGCCTGCTGCGGGTTAATAATTGCCACCTCAGCAGGGTCATGGGGGAGCATTGAGCATCCGCCCAGCAGCAGGATGGCACTGAAACCCAGTGATAATCTGAAAGTGCGTACTGCCCGGGAAGTTACTGTCATTGTTTCATCGTCCGCAGAACTGAAGGATGTTGATTATCTGCTTCCGGCCAGCAAGGCAGTGTCTCGATCGCCTGTGCCAGCGGCCGGTGATAGGGGTTATCTCCCCCCGGCAAACGGACCGCAGGTATCGCTGCCCCCTGATCGGCTATCTGCCCTGAATATGCCTGCAGCGCAGCCGCGCAATGTTGCAGGAAATCAGGTTCATCCGCCCCGTACAACCGGTATCCTTCGCTGAGGCGCAGAATTTCCCGTGCCTGTACAAACGTTTGTTTTACCGGCCAGTCTCTCAGTTCAGGGTGAGGATAAGACCATGCATAGACCGGTTCAGCAGCAACACGATCCATCAGGGTTTCGGTTGTCAGCAGCGCCTGGTACACCGGGACCCACTGACGTTCCTGAGGCGGTTTATCATCAGCCATCCACTGGCTCAGCTGTTTAAATAACCGGCTCAGTTGCTGTCTGAGTTTCAGAGCGTCACTTTCCGGCCACAGATACATATGTACCAGCGAAGAAACCAGTACCCCCAGTAAAATACCTATCGCCCGGTCGCGTAATTCCGTCAGGGTATACAGCGGGCCGAACCAGTCGAGGAACCCCATCGCGAAGGTAAATGCTATCTGGATACCGGCATAGGCGGTACGTTCTGAGCCCCCGGCAATCCATGCAGATAGCCACATCACCGGCACTGACATCATCAGTAATCCGACCACTGACGTAGTAAACGGCTGAATAAAGACAATCAGTAGCAGGGCAAAAGCAGTAGCCAGTAATCCCCCGGCCACACGCAGCCAGGTTTTCTGCATTGTCGGGCCTAATCCCGGCTGCGCGACTATCACACAGCTCAGCATAATGGTGTGGATACCGTCCCAGTCGACGGCTGTATAAAACAGGTAACAGACTAAGGTCGCCAGCAGGGTTTTCAACGCAAACTGCGGGTATGCCGGATTGGTAAAGGCATCCGCTGCCAGTAACGGGGCTTTTCCCGACGGTTTTTCAGGGAGCTCAATCTCTTCTCCTGCCGCCAGCCGGGTACAAACGGTTGCCAGACGCCGCAGGATCACATTATCACTGACCGGCTGCGGGGCTGGTGGAAGCTGTGCCAGCGGATTATCGGCCTGACGACACTCGTCAGCCAGCTGACGCAGATAGTCACTGAGTTCCCCGGCCAGTTGCTGCTGTACACCGGTCAGTGGCAGTGGCCGTATCAGCATCACCAGGTAGTAGCTGTGGATGGCAACGGCCATCACTGCCTGCCAGTGGCTTTTATTGCGCCGGATGACCGGAGAAGCGCCGCACGCCAGGCTAAACAGGCTCTGCAATCCGGTAAATTGTTTCGCCATATCCGTGGTATCCGCCTGCCCGGACGGCTCCCCGGTGCGCTGATAATGACTGAGCTGTGCGGCACAATCGTCAAAATCATTCGCCAGTTGCTGCCTGAACTGGTAGCCGGGAAACGCCTGACGAAAGCTGGCATTCACCAGAAACGTCACCAGTACTGACGTATTAATCGATACCCACAGCCACATAATCAGCCGGATGACCAGATCACTGTCACTGGTCATCGCTGGGAATGTCTGGGCAAAAATGACCGCCAGCGCGACGATAAAAAAGGCCAGCCCGAGTTTATCGAAGGCCCGCATCAGAAACATTGCGCCAAAAAACAGCAACGATGAGCAGATCAATCGTAACAGCGGATAGTCATAGGTGAACTTCAGCATCAGAATAACGCAGCCAAGGATCAGGGTGACCAGGAAAAAGAACACCACACTCAGCAGTTTGATAATGACCACGTTCGACTGACTGGCATAAAATGCAACGATAATCGCCACCGATAACAGCGGGATTTGCAGGGTCATAAAGACCAGGATCAGGATCGCGCAAGTCACCGTCAGCCGCAGTGCGTAACTGCCTCTGCCGGGCAGCGGCCGGAGTTCGCGGCGCAGAAACTCCCCCCATGAACCTCTCATTGACGCCCCCTCAATGGTCACCGGCAGGCGGTAATAACAATGCCGTTGCTGAGCCACCAACACGGAACAATGCCGGGTCCGGATTATCAACACGGATTTTTACCGGAAAACGCTGAGAGACATGCACCCAGTTAATACTCTTCTGAATATATGGCAGACCGCCGGGCAAACTGACGCCGTCGCCAGACATCACCCCGGCACCGACAGAATCAACCACACCGTGAAAAATCCGCTGATGGTCGGTCATAACACGAATCCTGGCGGGTCTGCCGGGGCGGATATGATCCAAATCTGTTTCACGGAAATTGGCAATCACATACCAGTTCTGATCATCAATCAGTGAAAAAACAGGCTTCAGCGCCGAAGCATACTGACCGGTGGTGGTTTTCAGCGCCACCACAATACCGTTAAACGGGGCTGTAACATAAGTATGTTCCAGTTGCAGTCTGGCAAGGGCTATTTGCGCTAATACATCACCGCGCTGTGCTTCCAGCGCCTGTACACCACTGACGGCCGAAGAAGCCTGCATTGCCTGCAACCGGGTGGCGGCCAGGTCCGCGCGCGCCGCTTTTTCGGCGGTAATTGCCTGATCCAAATCCTGCTGAGAAGCAAAGCCTTTAGGTACCAGCGGGGCCAGCCGTATGCGGGTCGAAGTGGTTTGCCGGACCACCGCTTCCGCTCTGGCAACCGCAGCGGAAACAGATTCGGCGTTATACTGCTGTGCCTGTATAGTCCGCCGTGTCAGCATTATTTGGGCATCCAGAGCTGCCAGCCGGCTTTCTGCACCGTCCAGTAAATCCTGATACATACGCGGATCAATGCGGAATAATAAATCCCCTTTTCTGACCCGCTGGTTATCACTTACCGGCATATCAATAATGGTGCCATTGACCTGCGGAACCACACTGATAGTGTCCGCATACACAGTCGCATCATTGGTTTCAGGAGAGGTCTGTAATTGCCAGATAACCACAATCAGACCAATAATGCATGCCACCACTATCACCAGTAATGGCCATTTTTTTCGCATTGCTGCCGCCGCTGAGCCAGTCATCATCGTTTTAGTTCACAAAAAATAGAAACCACAGAATTACTGCGAATAAAAACAGCAGCCCGGAATAGCTGACGACCAGCGGAGAAAAATGTTCCTGCCACTGTTTACGGGCCACCAGTACATGAAATAATGCTAATAAAACTGAAGCGCCAATAAGGCAAAAAAGCCAGGAGGGAAACGACGCGCCTAATACGGGTATCGCCGGAGATAATGAACAGCCGGATATCAGAAGACAGACTCCCGACATCATCGCCCGGGAAATCCAGTAGTTACGCCTCATTATCAGCTGTCTGAACATCATCATTCATCCTGTCTGCAGCAAACATCATCCGTCAATCAGTGTTCTGTTATACAAAGCCCGCACAATAGCCCTGAGCATCCGGCTCGTCAGGTAAGCCTCAGAATTCACTACATTCATAAGTATTACTGAATCGGAAACAGTATAGTTCACTATTCCACAGCCGGATCCTGTTTAACAGAAATATCCCTGAAGGCGATGAAAATAGTTTTTTATGCTAAATAAATGGCCACAACTGACCATGCAAAACAACTTTCTCCGGAAAAAACCCGTAGACCCGTGGCCGGTCTCTGACATCAAACATTAACCTGATCAATGGATTATCCGCCGCAAAGTCCGCACCGGCAAAACCGGACAACCGATAATATCTTTCAGCCTTCTGCTCGCGGGTTAAGGCCCGCTGTAACCACGCTGAGTCACAGTCAATGGCCGGTTAGAAGCCACTGCGGATAAAGTCAGGGACTGCTGCCGGTATTTATCCCTTTCACGGCAGCCTGCCGGTAAAAAATTACCGCCAGCGGATCTCCGGAATCTCCGTCGGTCCGCTTGTATGTTCAGCACCCGAGCCAAAAATACAGATATACCCGGTTGAATAAAAACAAGAGCCGGGATTATTATTTAACGCTGTTTTCCGCAGAATAAATGTCTGAGAATGATCAGCCAGTCTGAAAATAATTTCCGCCCGCATTTGTAAATCACTGACGGTTATGATTTCAGAGCTAAATACTGAATTATTCAGAAAGGCAGTTTTAAATAAAGGCGATATTTTTATAACATCCTGATATCTTCCCGGCATAACTTGACAATTTTGCATCTGTTGCAGAACATTAATCTGTTTTCTTATTTACTCTTTTGCTCTCCTGAATACTTCTGCTGAATATATCCGGCGGATGAAATTGCACGACTATTATAAACCACTGCGATGTTATGGATTAACCTGAGGATGAGATATGAAACCGTCACTCCCTGCGAGTCCCCCTTCTATTGACCAGATATTTACTCTTAATGCCCAGCGCCCTGACCAGTGGCGTGCACTTATCACCTTAACCCGTAAATGGATAGCCGGAGAAACAGATAAACAGCCACTGGAGCAGGCATTCACTGCCCTCTCTGCCAGTGAATCTTTTCATGCGTATCCCGGGACATTATTACTTCATGCGCTGGAAAAGGCGTTAATTGCCGGGCGAAGTGATGAATTTCTGACATTAGCAGGCCGGATTTCGTTTTCCATTCTGGCCAAATACTATAAAAATGATCCGTCAGAATGGATGATCACTCCCGGTGAATCACCGGTCAATGAAATTCTGAATAATGACGCTGAACGTCCGGGCAGACCCTATTTTGAATTACTGATCGTGGCACCTCAGACACCTCATACACAACGTAATGTCACCTTATTACACAGCCAGCGCCGTAAAGAAGATGCTTTTATTTATGAACCGGTATTAGTCAGCAGCTATCAGGATGCATTTTGCGCCATCGCCACTAATACCAATATCTGCGCTGTGGCTATTTTTGAAGGATTCGGCTTTAAAAGCCGCTTCCCGACACCTCAGATAGATAACATGATGGCAGCACTGAATATTTCTGTGGATGAAGATAATCTGGCTTTACAACTGACAGAGCAGCTGGCTCTTCATCGTCCGGAGCTGGATATTTATCTGTTAACCGATCAGCATCCGCAGGATATTGCCAGTGATCCGCGGGCCAGCCATATCCGGCGGATCCTGTATGCTGTCGAAGAACCTACCGAATTGCACTTATCGATCCTCGAAGGGATCAACCAGAAATATGACACGCCATTTTTTAATAATCTGAAAAAGTACGCTTACCGGCCGATCAGTACCTTCCATGCCTTACCTATTGCCCGGGGTAAATCGATTTTTAAATCGGACTGGATCCGCGATATGGGCGAGTTTTATGGCCGTAACCTGTTCCTTGCCGAATCGTCGGCCACGACCGGGGGACTGGACAGCCTGCTCGAACCGACCGGTAATATTAAAATTGCCCAGCAAAAAGCGGCCCGCGCTTTTGGTGCCGATCACTGTTTCTTTGTCACCAACGGCACCAGTACTTCCAACAAAATGGTACTGATGGCAGTGGCACAGCCGGGAGATATTATTATCGTCGACCGGAATTGCCATAAATCACACCATTACGGTGCAGTGCTTGGCGGGCTGAAACCCTATTATGTCGAAGCTTATCCGCTAAAAGCCTATTCCATGTACGGCGCAGTGCCGCTGAAAACCATTAAGCAAGCCCTGCTAAACCTGAAAGCAGAAAATAAGCTGGACCGTGTCAGGGTGATTGATTTAACCAACTGTACTTTTGACGGCCATATTTATAATACCCGCCGCGTAATGGAAGAATGTCTGGCAATTAAACCGGACCTGGTCTTTCTGTGGGACGAAGCCTGGTTTGGTTTTGCACACTGGTCGCCGTTCCTGCGTCCAAGAACCGCTATGGGCGCTGCTGCAGAACTGGAAAAATGGCTGAAAGATCCTCAGTCTGCACAACGTTATGCCGAACAACAGCAGGCGCTGGGTGAGCACCCGACAGATGAACAGTTGCTGGCGACGCGGCTGATCCCCGATCCGTCTCAGGTACGGCTGCGTATCTATCAGACCAACTCCACCCATAAATCCATGTCAGCCATCCGGCAGGGCTCGATGGTACTGGTAAAAGATGTCGATTTTTATCTGATTGAACCGCAGTTACACGAAGCTGTCTTTGCCCACTCCACCACCAGTCCTAACCAGCAATTAATTGCTTCTATGGACGTGGCCCGTCGGCAGATGGAACTGGAAGGTTATGGCCTGGTCAGTAATGCGATCCAGACCGCACTGGATATTCGTCATCAGATCAATACCCATCCGCTGATCTCACGCTATTTCCACGTTCTGGGAGCCGATGAAATGATCCCCGCTGAATTCCGTGAAAGCGGATTCCGTGATTTTCTGACGCCCGATACCCACTGGAGCGACACCCTGCCGGCCCTCAGAGATGACGAGTTCTTCCTTGACCCGACCCGTATCACCCTGCTGTGTGGCCAGGCCGGTTTCGACGGTACTCAGTTTAAAAATATTCTTGCTAATCAATACGATATTCAACTGAATAAAACATCCCGTAATTCCGTGCTATTGCAGACTAACATCAATAACACCCGCAGTGATGTGGCACAGCTTATTCATGTTCTGCTGGAGATATCCCGCGATATTGACGACAAACTGGGCCATGCCGGTCCGGCGGGGCAGCAACAGTTTCAGCAGCGGGTACAAAGCCTGATGCAGGATGTACCTGACCTGCCAAATTTCAGTTATTTCGACCAGCAATTCCGTGACGACACTGACGGCAAAATCGCCGTGGAAGGTGATATCCGTACAGCCTTCTTCCGTAGCTGGGATCCGCGATCTTATGAATATATCCCTCTGCACAGTGAGGAGTGTGATCGTCGACTGAAAGAAGGGCCGCTGATGGTCTCCGCCAAAATGGTTATCCCTTACCCGCCGGGATTCCCGATTCTGGTGCCGGGTCAGGTGATCAACCAGGACGTCATTACCTTTATGCGGAAACTGGATGTCAAAGAAGTGCATGGCTATGAGGCCAGACTCGGTTTACAGATCCTGAAAACAACCGATTAAACGTGGATAACCCCCAGGGCAGAGTACGGAGATCACTATGGTTATTTGGATATGGCTGACGGCAACACTACGGGCGAATCCGGAGCTGGCAATATTTCTGACCCTTGCCATCGGCTACCGGGTCGGATCACTGAAATTTGGTGGCTTCAGTCTCGGTCCGGTCACCGGCACCTTACTGGCCGGAGTACTGATCGGCCAGCTGGGAATCGATATATCCCCACAGATAAAATCGATCTTTTTTATCCTGTTTTTGTTTGCGGTGGGTTTCGGTGTCGGACCACAGTTTGTCAGGGGACTGGCTAACGATGGCCTGCCACAGGCCGTGTTTGCGGTAGTGATTTCGTTACTCTGCCTGTTGGGGGTATATATTGCAGCCAGAGTCTCCGGCTACGGTCCCGGCCTGGCCGCAGGACTGCTGGCCGGCTCACAGACAATTTCAGCATCCATCGGGCTGGCAACGGATGCCATAAACCAGCTGGGCCTTCCCCCGCAACAAACCAAACAACAACTGGATTTAATTCCGGTCGCCTATGCGGTTTGTTATTTATTTGGCACCATCGGTACCGGCTGGATCATTGCGTTTGCTGGCCCAAAAATACTGCGTATTGACCTCGAAAAAGAGTGCAAACGTTATGAACAGCAGCTTTCAGCAGGCGCACCGGCAGACGGCATGATGTCAGCCTGGAATCAGTATGTGATACGGGCATTTAAAATCAATCAGCCCGGGCTTATCGAAGGAAAAACCGTGGCTGAAGCAGAAAAAAGCGCCGGCGAACGCCTGTTCCTTGAAAATCTGCGCCGCGACGGAAAAATTATCCCTTTTACCCCCGACACCCGTCTGCAGATTGGCGATATTATCGCTGTTTCCGGCAAGCATGAATCCCTGATTGAATGGTCGCAACGTGCCGAAGAGGTCAATGACGCCGAACTGCTGAATATCCCGGTTGAATCGGTGGATCTGTTTATTACCAACAAATGGATAAACGGTAAAACCCTGCTGGAAATTGCCCGGCACGATGACGTGCACGGGGTCTATCTCACCCGTATCCGCCGTGGTTCTGTCGGGGTGGACATTCCGGTACAGGCACAAACAGTCCTCAACCGCGGTGACATTGTGACCCTGGTCGGTACCAGGAAACATGTTGATGCCGCCAGTCAGCGTTTTGGGTACGCCGACCGGCCAAAAAGTGCCACCGATATGGTTCTGGTCGGGGCCGGTATTTTAATTGGCGGTCTGGTGGGGGCGATTGTCGTCCCTGTGGCGGGGATCCCGCTGACATTATCAACCTCCGGCGGTGCACTGATTGCCGGATTGGTGACCGGCTGGTTACGCACTTTTATCCCCAAACTGGGCAACGTCCCGGCGTCAACCCTGTGGTTTATGAATTCTGCCGGATTAAATATATTTATTGCGGTGGTCGGTATTACCGCCGGGCCAACCTTTATCGCTGGTCTGAAATATGTCGGTTTTACCATCTTCTTCTGGGGATTGTTTGCCACCGCAATGCCAATGCTGCTCGCCCCGTTAATCGGTAAATATATTTTCCGCTTTGATCCGGCAATTAACCTTGGCTGCTGTGGCGGCGCAAGAACCAGTACAGCCTCGGTAGCGATGGTTGCTGACGCGGCAAAAAGTAATGTGCCGATGCTCGGCTATACAGTCCCGTATGCGGTCAGTAATACTTTTCTGACGTTATGGGGACTGGTGATTATCCTGCTGATCGGTTAGTGCTCCTCTGTTTCCGTCCCGACAGATGTCTGACCTTTGTCATCCGTTGCCGGGACGGGCCTTGCGATTATTTTTCCTTCTGCCTGTCGTTACTTTGCCGCTGCCGGTGATCCCGGTCATGACTTCAGAATGTTCCGCATCATTAACATTTGGTTTCATTCTGAAATACAAGGTGATAGTTTGTTACCCCTTCAGGCCTGCCCGCCGTCCGGCAGACGCACTGAAGTGCTAATCGCTTAGTAAAAAAAATAATGACTATTTCACCTCAGGAGTTATTGCGTTCATGACAACATCACAAAAAAAATGGCTGCGTTCTGTCTTCAGACTTTCTTCTGTCTCAATGTTGCTGGCGATGAATATCGCGTATGCTCAGGAAAGTATCCCTCTGACTCAGGAACATCATAACGTGCAACCTCAGACACTGCTGGTCGGTAGCTGGACAGGCACCTCCGGCAACCCGCTGGCCGAAAAAATCTTTTATCCCAGTGAAGGTATTTACCGTTTACGCCTGAACCAGGACGGCACCCTGTTGCCACTGGATGTACTGAAAATGCAGAATCCTTCATGGATTGTTATCAGTCATGACCATCAATATGTGTATACGACCAATGAAAGTGATAACGGTGAAGTCAGTGCGATGAAAGTACTGGCCGACGGCAGACTTGAATTTATCAATGCCGTATCCACCCGGGGCCAGCACCCTACACACGCAACCCTGACCCCGGACGGCAAATTCCTGCTGGTGGCTAACTATGCGGCCAGCAAAAAAAATGCCGGATTCATTCTGTTCCCGATTCTGGCACAGGGAAAAATCGGTGAGCCGGTGCAGCATATTCCGTTTGAAAAAGGATCCGGGATAGTTAACGGGCGTCAGGACAGCGGACATGCTCATTCAGTCACCATCAGCCCGGACGGAAAAATGTTATTTGTCGCCGACCTGGGGGCCGATAAGGTACGGGCTTACCGCTACCAGCCCGGCAGCAAAACCCCGTTTGTGCCGGAAACTGCCGCCGATCTCAGCTTCCCTGCCGGCGCCGGGCCACGACATATGACCTTCTCTCCTGACGGAAAATTCGCCTATATCGTCACTGAAATGGCGGCGCAGGTACACGTCTACAGCGCAGAACATGATCGTCTGCAGAGTATCCAGACCGTCAGCCTGACCGACAGCACCTCCGCGCAGGACAAAGGCGGGGCCGGCATATTGTTCAGCCCCGACGGAAAGTTTTTATATATCGGCAACCGCCAGCAACGGAATGAAATCCTGGTGTTTAAAGCCGATCCGCACAATGGCAGGCTGACGGAAAAACAGGCATTTTCTGCCGGGGGGATTGAACCGCGGGCGTTCGCCTTTGACCGCAGCGGACAATATATGCTGGTGGCGAATGTCTATTCCAATAATATTGTCGAACTGTCGCGGAATACACAGGACGGTTCGCTGCACTCCACCGGGGTCACCGTACAGATCGGCTCACCCACCGATGTGAAATTTATGCCCTGATCATACACCGGCTGGCAGAAGCCAGCCGGTTATTCTGCCCCTTTACCCTGCCCCCCCCCGCCATCTGCCGCTCCGCTCCGGTGAATAGCATCTTCCTGACGATTAATCTGCCCCCTGGCCCTCCGGATGTATGGAAACGGGCTACACTCTGAGATAAACATTAATAATATTTATTCAGTTATCCGGTTTAGCGCAGATCATAAGGTGCATTATGACATTACCCTCAGCATTATCTCCGCGGGTGCCACACCCGGCTCTCGCCTGTACCAGCCTGGCGATCAGTGACAGTGCCGGTAATCTTTATCATGGCCGGACCCTCGAACTGACAGAAGAATTACCCTGCCAGCTGACCTATTACCCGACAGGCACCGCTTTCCGCAAACTGGCTGTCGATGGCAGCCAGGCAATCAGCTACAGTAACCATTCCCCGCTGCTGGCTATCACTACCCCGATGTATTTTGATGGTGGTCAGCACAATATGCTCGAAGGCTTTAACGGAGCAGGCTTATCCTTCAGTGCCAATATGGTCCGGGAGGCCCGACTGGATCCGCTGGCAGCCGCCGATTACCCGGAATCAATACCGGTGACAGCCCTCGGTGAATGGGCCCTGAGCTTATTCAGTAACGTTGAACAAGTGACACAGGCGGTTAATCAGGGCTGTTTCTGGTCGCCGGTGCTCAAAGATCTCGGCGGGGCTGTATCGCCGTTCCATTTTGCGTTCTATGACAAACACGGCGGCAGTATTGTGGTGGAGGCAAAAGACGGCAAATTCCGGGTCTATAACAATCCGACCCGCGCCATGACCAACAGTCCGGAGTTTTCATGGCATCTGATGAACCTGAACAACTATACCCAGCTGACGAATAAAGATTGCTCCGTCGCTACCCTGGGGAATATCCGCGTTGTCCAGCCGGACAGTGGTATTGCAACCGCAGCCCTGCCGGCATCGGATACCTCAGTGGATCGTTTTATCCGTGCTGTCTTCTATACCAGCTATGCTCCGCAGGCAGACTCAGCGGCAGAAGCGGTCAATATTCTGGGACATATTATGAACCGGTTTGACCGTCTGAAAAATATTACCACCGATGATATGGGAGAATCCGGCCCGACTGGCACGCCACAGTCGGAATATACTCTCTGGACCAGCCTGTCAGATTTGAGCCGCGGGGAACTATATATCCGCAGTTATTCAGACCTCAACTATAACCGTTACTCGCTGGCCCAATACCAGCACGCTACCGCGCCGGTATTTGAACCCCTTAACCCCTGATATTTACGCTTTCGCGGGCTGGCCCTCTCAGCCCACGGCAGCTCAGTGAATAATGGCATTCAGCAGCAATACGCCTGCCAGCCCCATCAGCGAAATCAGTGTTTCCATCACCGTCCAGGTTTTCAGGGTTTCGGTAACACTGAGGTTAAAGTAGCCTTTGAATAGCCAGAAGCCGGGGTCATTCACATGGGAGGCAATCACACTGCCGGCCCCTACCGCCAGTACCATCAGTGCCGGATCCGTATTGGTGATAGCGATAATCGGCGCCACAATCCCTGCGGTGGTAATTGCCGCTACCGTTGCCGAGCCCAGAGCAATCCGCAGCATGGCGGCTACCGTCCAGCACATCAGCAACGGTGACAACGCTGAACCTTTCATCATTCCGGCAATATACTCACCGACACCACTATCCACCAGCACCTGTTTGAAAGCCCCGCCGCCGGCAATAATAAAAACAATCATCGCAATAGAGGCTATCGACGAGCCGCACATCTCCATCACCTCTTCGATTTTACGCCCATTACGCAGCCCGAGGGTAAAGACCGCCAGTACCACAGAAATAAACAGGGCGACCGCCGGGTTACCGATAAACTCAAAAAACTGCCGCAGAGGATTGCCTTCAGGGGTAGTCAGCTCAAATAGCGCAGCAATCGCCATCAGGATCACTGGGATCACCGCCGCAAAAATACTGGTCCGGAAACCCGGCATTTCATGGTCGGCAAAAATTTTCGGGTTATACAGCCCTTCCGGCGGCGACTTCTCGAAGTTACGCAGGAACCGGGAAAATACTGGCCCGGCGACAATCACTGCCGGAATCGTAATAATCATCCCGTACAACAAGGTCGTACCGAGGTTCGCCCCGAAAATGGTGGCTATCGCTGTCGGGCCCGGGTGCGGCGGCAGAAAGCAATGGGTCACAGACAGGGCCGCCACCATCGGCACCCCGACATAGAGTAATGGCATACCTGTGGCAGCCACCACGGTAAACACTAATGGCAACAACAGGACAAAGCCTATTTCATAGAACATCGCCAGACCGACAATCAGTCCGGTCACCATTAACGCCCACTGGACCCGCTGCTGACCGAACGCAGCAATCAGGGTCGTCGCCACCCGCTGGGCGGCACCCGTATCGGATACCAGCTTACCTAGCATGGCACCAAAACCGAGGATCATTGCCAGGCTGCCCAGCGTCCCGCCAACGCCTTTCTGGATCGATGTCACCACCTGCAGCGGCGTCATGCCTTCGGCAATCCCCACCACCGCAGAAACAAAAATCAGCGCCAGAAAGCCATTGGCTTTGAAGACAATCATCAGAACCAGCAGCAATATCACCCCGAGGACTATTATTGTAATCGGCATATCTCAGTTCCCATAAAAGGTACAGATAAAATAACTATAGGTAAGGCCGCAGATTTCTCCGGGCCCCGCAGGGGACGCGGCCGGGCAACTCCCCGTCCCGCGAACCGTCTCCGGCATCAGAACGTCAGCTGTACTTTGGCGGCTTGTTGCTTATCACCCGCAAAAATCAGGGCAGCCTCAATCGCGCTATAGTGATATTCTCCGCTGAATAGTGGCCGCGGATCGACAGTGCCGTTCTCCAGCCACTTAACCGCCAGAGCGAATTCGCTGGTAAAACGGAACGACCCCGTCAGTCTGATCTCTTTTGCTATCAGCGTCATCAGCGGGAAGCCCGGGATATCGTCTCCCATTCCCACCTGAACCAGCGTACCTCTCGCCCGGGTGACATCCAGACAGCGGATTAAAGACGCCGGGTGGCCAGAAGCTTCAAAAGACACATCGAAATAACCTTTCTCCGCCAGATAAGGCGAAAAATCGCCGTCTGCCGCATTAAGCGTCAGGGTTGCGCCCATCTGTTGTGCCATCGCCAGAGAACGCGGGCTGATGTCCGTACACACCACTTCAGTGGCTCCGCGGGCTTTTGCTGCCGCCGCAATCAGACAGCCTATCGGTCCGACCCCGGAGATAAACACCTTTTTCCCCTGTAACTCACCGGCCTGATAAGTCGCATGAAGACAGACCGCCAGTGGTTCGGCGAACACCATCACTTTCTCATCTGCCTGATGATCAAAAGGAATACATTGGGCGCTGTCGACAATAATGTACTGGCTGAAACCACCGTCAACATGAGGAAAATACATCGCACTACCAAAGAAACGCATACCGGTACACTGGTTTTCCTGCTGCGCTGCACAGTATTTGCAATGGCCGCATGCCTTTGCCGGGTTAATCGCCACTTTCTGATGTTCCGCTAACCCGGGGTTATCACTTTTCACCACATACCCTGTAACTTCATGGCCCGGGATCATCGGCATTTTCACCATAAAATTACCGACCCGGCCATGCTGGTAATAGTGCAAATCGGAACCACAAATCCCGCCACGGGTAATACGTACCAGGGTGCCGGTTCCCTGATAATTGAGCTGCTGGCTGATAACACCGACCTGATGCCTGCCGCGAATAACACAGCTGTCTGTTGTGATGTTCATGGAAATCCTCGCAAAATTCCTCCGTTCAGCCGCGTATAAGAGCGCTATTTACCGGTGAATACTGTGATGAATATCGATTTAACCAGTGTTAATAAAACGATGTTACGCATAACGTGAACTATGCTGTCGTTTTACGCGGGCAAGGCCGGAGAAAAACGAGGTCAGTACACGGCCTGTAACCGTGCACTGCAACAGGAAAACACAGGCATTACCGGGGGAAGGTGCGGTCGCTGGCAGAAATGAGCGGGGAAATATTCAGCTCCGCGGTTCAGCCGGTGACGGGGGAATAGTTAAACGTAATTTGAGAGTTATACTCTCTTGGCAAACGTCTGGCTTCTAAATAGACCGATTTCCAGTAAGGATTATTCAGTGACGAACGGACAACCCCGCGGCTGACGGAAGCATGGAGGAATTGCCGGTCTGTATCATAAAATCCGACATGTAATTCATTCTTTATCCGGAAAAACACTAAATCCCCGGGCAGCAAATCTGCCTGCTTAACCGGCTGCCCCATACTGATTAATTGTCTGGTGGTTACCCGTTCCATCGGAATATTAAAACGATCTTTCAGAGTCCGCCAGACAAAGCCAGAGCAATCAACACCGGTTAATTTCGTTCCGCCCCACTGATATCTGGTCCCCTGCCAGGCATCCATCTGGTCATGTAACGCCGCCAGTACCGGAATTAAATCCGGCTGTTCCGCCCCCCGGGTATCAGCAGTCGCGGCATGCTTCGGTCCGGACGAGCAACCGGCAAGGGTGGCAAACAACAGGCAGGTGATAATCTTACGGGCAGGAATCTGGCTCATCGGCAGCGTTTCTCACAGGCAGCAGAGGGATAAATTTTTATACCGTAAATAACTGTCAAAAATGAACAGAAAATTGAATAATTCTTAATATGCCGTGATTATTTACATTAGTTTACGTAACTGCCGGTCTGCCCCGGCCCGGGACCCGGGGGGGGGGGGGGGGGGGGGGGGGGGGGGGGGGGGGGGGGGGGGGGGGGGGGGGGGGGGGGGGGGGGGGGGGGGG
>NZ_JAERJS010000019.1:0-76936 GCF_018257525.1 Tatumella sp. JGM130
CACGCCGTCTCACAGCCGTCCGCGGGTCAGTAACGATAATGCGTATGCAGAGTCACTGTTCCGGACGCTGAAGTATGAGTGGCCGTCATCGGGGTTCAGAACGCTGTCGGATGCCCGTCAGTGGGTGGAAAAATTTACCCGGTGGTATAACGAAACGCACCGTCACAGCGGAATACGCTATGTGACGCCGTCAGAGCGACATCGCGGAGCAGATCATGTGCTTCTTAAACAGCGTGATGAACTGTACCGGAGCGCGAGACAAGCTCATCCTGAACGGTGGTCAGGTAAAACAAGAAACTGGCAGCCGGAAGGTCCGGTAACGTTGAACCCGGAACGGGAAAACAGGCGGCTTAAATTAACCGGGGGTGACAACTACCTTGACACTTACCGCCTCCGTTAAACACGGGGATTGCCCGGCTATTACTGCACTGGTTAGCGAGCAAAAAAAAGACTCAGATAATTTATTATCTGAGTCTTTGTTTTATCTGGTGGCCCCTGCTGGGTTTGAACCAGCGACCAAGCGATTATGAGTCGCCTGCTCTGACCACTGAGCTAAGGGGCCTTTAAGTGGCGTGGATTATAAGGTATCTGTGGCTGCTTATCCAGCACCTCTGGTTTAGTTGCTGTTTTTTACAGCAATTATTTACCGGCAGAGGGTATGCAGGACAGCAGCAGGCCCTGTCCGGACTGGCTGCAATACCCGGTAGCAGTAATTAATTTCCCTCTGCGGACGGTATTTTTTAAAATCAGTCACCTGTAGTGATAATTACGCCCGCAGGCGATTACTTATTTCGGAGACAACGATGAAGTTCCCGCGCAGTATCCATTCCGTCATCGAAAAAGGCGGATTGGTGATCATTCTGCTTTCAACCATTTTTGCCGGACTCAGCCATGTGGTGACCATGGTGATCAACCGGCACATCACAGTCAGCGATATCCTGTTGCTGTTTATGTATCTCGAATTTATCTCAATGACCGAAACCTACTGAAAAATGGGTCAGTTACCGGTACGTATGCCGCTGTATATCGCGATGGTCGGTATCGCCCGTCATCTGATGACCGAGCCCAGCGATATTAAACCTCAGGAAATTGTCTGGTATGCACTGGCTATCGTATTGCTGGGTGTCGCGGTGTTAATTGTCCGCTACGGCCATATTAAATTCCCCTACCGTAAACACGAAGACGAAGAAACCTGATCTCCCGCCGCCTGCCAGGTCTCCGGCAGGCGGTTATTGACCGGCCCTCCCCGCAGAAATGTTTTCTTCTGCCCGTATCGTTTGTGCTTCCTGCCCGGACATGCGCATAATCTTCAGCGTTATCTTCTGTTGTCAGTACAGCCGCCAGAACAACAGATTACCGGTGAGGGAATGACAGAATGACGGAAACCAGACGCGAACAACGTATACAGCTCCTGTTGCAGGAAATTAAGCGGGAACAACGGATCCACCTGAGCCGGGCCGCCGCATTACTGGGAGTGTCGGGAATGACCATCCGGCGTGACCTTAGCCATTACCCGCAGCAATTGTTATTGCTGGGTGGCTATATTGTCAGTACCACCCGCCAGCAAACGGCTCACTACTTTATTTCTGATCAGCAAACCCAGCATACTGCGCAAAAAAAACAGCTCGCCCGGCTGGCGGCTGCTCTGATCAGTCCGCAGGACACAGTATTTTTTGACTGCGGAACCACAACGCCACGTATTATTGCCGCCATTGATAATAGCCTGCCCTTTACCGCACTGACGGCATCGATGAATACTTTCCTGGCATTACAGGAAAAAACGGCCTGCCGGGTGATCCTCAGCGGAGGTGAATTTCATCCTGATAATGCGATTTTTACGCCAGTCGGTGCACACCCGCAGCTGGAAGAGGTATGCCCGGCGCTGGCTTTTATTTCGGCGGCGGGTCTGGATGAGCGGCAGGGGGTCACCTGTTACAACCTTAATGAATTACCGATGAAACATCGCGCGCTGCAGCGGGCAGGACATAAAGTACTGGTGCTGGACAGCAGTAAATTCGGCAAAGTATTACCGGCACGGATCGCCGATATTACCGCCTTTGATACCCTAATCACCGATCAGCCACTGCCATCGGGCCTGGCACAGCAACTGACTGCCGCTACGGTACGGGTTATAACACCCTGTTCAGACACGGATAACAACCGATAACCTGCCGCAGGGATGAATATTATACAGCAGTAATAGCGTCCCCGCCGCGAGTTATCTATGATGGCCCGGACACCCTTATCAGAGGATACTGTGATGAAAGTTGCACTCGGGCAGTTTGCCGTCAGCCGCGAATGGCAGGAAAATGCCGCTACTTGTCAGCAAATGATGCAACAGGCAGCTGATGGCGGAGCCGATCTGCTGGTGCTTCCGGAAGCCATTCTGGCCAGAGACAATATCCAGCCAGGTTATGTGATTGATGCCGCCCAGCCGGAAGAGGGGCCTTTTCTCAGTACGCTGCTGGCGGCCAGCCGCGGGTTATCTGTGACCACCATTTTTACCCAGCATATTCCTGCCGCCGATCAGCGGGCAGTGAACACGCTGTTTGCCATCCGTCAGGGTGAGATTATCGCCCGTTATCAGAAACTGCATCTGTATGATGCCTTTGCAGTACAGGAGTCAGCCCGGGTCGATGCGGGTCATCAGGTTCCTCCCCTGATTACGGTGGCAGGGTTACAGGTCGGGCTGATGATCTGTTATGACATCCGTTTTCCGGAACTGGCCAGACGGCTGGCTGCAGAAGGGGCCGATGTACTGGTTCTGCCCTCAGCCTGGCTGCGTGGCCCGCTAAAAGAAAGGCACTGGGAGTTACTGACCTGTGCCCGTGCGCTGGAAAATACCTGCTATATGGTTGCGGTGGGGGAATGTGGCCCGAAAAATACCGGCAACAGTCTGGTCGCTGACCCGCTGGGTGTCATTATCGCCAGTGCCGGTGAAGCGGCGGGATTACTGTTTGCTGACGTTGATCCGCAGCGGATCCGTTATGCACGGCAAATCGTCCCGGTACTGGAAAATCGCCGTTTTGCCACCCCACAGCTCAGGGACAACTGAGGCCGCTCAGAAAGATTATCACTGCCTTCACCCGTTCACCACCGCGCGGGTTTATATGCAGAGAATGCAGACCGGACACTTTTCTGCAGGCATACCGCCTGCGAAATCACCTCTGCTGATAACACAGCCCTGCCCGCCGGTCACTGTTCCCCGCGACAAAATATGCCGGGGTACCGTTGCGTCAGCACATAAATGCCGCAGGATATCGCGGTGCGGGCGCATTTGCTGGCCATTTCCGGCCAGCCCATTCTGAACGATGGCGGTATCCTTTACCGTTAACCTGCCCTTCTTCTGCGACGGTAAATCACAGCCACTGTGTTCAACTGACGGTGATTTATTTTCTTTCAGAGTGCCAGTCTCCGACGGTTAGGTCTTTTTTTTACTATCCATAACAAAAGGGTATTAACCGACAGCAAAAGCAGGCTTTACAAGCTGTTCTGCAATTTTTATAGTCAAAATGTATAAAAATCATAAATAACTATAAATTATTTCCCTTGGATACAGGACAGACAGGCGTGAAAACTGCAATTGCAATCCACGGCGGGGCCGGGACTATTACCCGTAGTGCCCTGAGCCCTGAAAAAGAACAGCAATACCGCCAGGCACTACAGGAAATTATTACCGCAGGTCAGGATATTTTAACCGCCGGTGGTAGCGCCACAGACGCCGTCACTGAAGCGGTACGTCTGCTGGAAGAATGTCCGTTATTTAATGCCGGTAAAGGTTCAGTCTTTACCCATCAGGGGACCCATGAACTGGATGCCTGCCTGATGGATGGCCGCACCCGTCAGGCCGGTGCCGTTGCGGCGGTCAGCAGGGTACGTAATCCGGTGCTGGCGGCCAAAGCCGTGCTGGAACACAGTCCCCACGTCTTGCTGGCGGGTCCGGGAGCGGATGATTTCGCCGCCGCACAAGGTCTGGAGATGGTCAGCAAAGATTTTTATTCTACCGCTGAACGTTTCGCACAGCTGCAACAGGCCCTGCAGAGTGACGGTATTCTGCTGGACCATGATGCGGCTGCCCTGCAGGGCGGTGATCCTATCGATCCGAAAAGTAAATTCGGCACTGTGGGTGCTGTGGCACTGGATGCCGCTGGCAACCTGGCCTCAGCCACGTCTACCGGGGGGCTGACCAATAAACGGGCCGGCCGTATCGGTGATACTCCGCTGCCGGGCGCGGGCTGCTATGCCGATCAGCAGGTCGCCGTCTCCTGCACCGGCACCGGCGAGGTCTTTATACTGGCCCAGGCCGGTTACGATATTTCGGCACAGATCAGGTATGCCGGACGCTCTCTGGACAGTGCCTGTGAGCATCTGATGCGGACCATTGGCCAACTTGACGGCGAAGGCGGTCTGATCGCTGTCGATGCCAGTGGTCATATCGCACTGCCTTTTAACAGCGAAGGAATGTACCGCGCCTCTGCTCAGGGCGAAAACCCGCCGCAGGTTGCTATCTACCGCCAGCTATCAGACATCTGAGGAACGGCCATGACTGATCTCCCCCGGGCAATGATCCGGGATCCGGAACGGGTACTGCTGGCAGAAAATCTCAGTGTTTCCTTCGGACGTAACCCTCAGTATTTTCAGGCCGTTGATCGCTTATCACTGTCCGTCAACCGTGGTGAGACACTGGCCCTGGTCGGCGAATCCGGTTCCGGTAAATCCGTGACTTCCCTCGCCCTGATGGGTCTGCTCCGGCAGAACGATGCTCAGGTTTCCGGTGAGCGCTGGCTGCGGCGGCGCAACGGATCTCTGTTTGATCTTGGCCGCGCCGATCAACAGCAACTGCGCAGGATCCGCGGAGCAGATATCGCAATGATCTTCCAGGAACCCATGACTTCCCTGAATCCGGTATTTCCGGTCGGAGAGCAGATCGCCGAATCTCTGCGTCTGCATCAGGGAAACAACGCCGCACAGGCCCGTAAACAAGCCTGTGAATTACTGGAACGGGTGAAAATTCCGGCCGCCGCAGATGCGATGCAACGCTTTCCTCACCAGCTTTCAGGCGGAATGCGTCAGCGGGTGATGATCGCCATGGCTCTGAGCTGTCGCCCGGCACTGCTGATTGCCGATGAACCCACCACTGCACTTGATGTTACCGTCCAGGCGCAGATCCTTAATCTGATCCGTGAACTGCAACAGGAGATGCATATGGGGGTGATTTTTATCACCCACGATATGGGCGTGGTGGCCGAAATGGCCGACCGGGTGACGGTGATGCACCATGGCCGGCAGGTGGAAACCGCCCCGCTGCGTCAGTTATTTGTGGCTCCCCGCCAGCAATATACCCGCGAATTACTCGCGGCAGTCCCTGCTCTCGGCACGATGCGTGGTCAGCCGCTACCGGCAAAATTTCCACTGCCCGACGAAGGTAACTCTGCACTGGTACTTCAGCCGGATACCGTACAGCGTAATGCTCCGCCCGTATTACAGGTCCGGGATTTAGTGACCCGTTTTGATATCCGTGGTGGCTGGCTGAACCGGGTCGAACGTCAGGTACATGCCGTAGAACACGTCAGCTTCGATCTGTATGCCGGAGAAACTCTGGCACTGGTCGGTGAATCCGGCTGTGGTAAATCCACCACCGGTCGTTCACTGCTGAAACTGGCCGACAGCCAGGGCGGATCGATCACCTTTAACGGACAGCGAATCGATCAAATCAGCGGATCGGCACTGGCGCATCTGCGCCGTGATATTCAGTTTATTTTTCAGGATCCTTACGCATCACTGGATCCGCGTCAGACCGTCGGTTTTTCCATTATGGAACCGTTGCTGGTACATAACGTGATGGATCGCGCCGCTGCTGCCGAACGGGCCAGAGAATTACTGATCAAAGTCGGTTTGCAGGCAGCCCATGCCAGCCGCTACCCCCATCAATTTTCCGGCGGACAGCGACAGCGGATCTGTATTGCCCGCGCACTGGCCTTAAACCCGAAAGTAGTGATTGCTGATGAGTCGGTGTCCGCACTGGATGTCTCTGTACAGGCAAAAATCATTAACCTGATGATGGATTTACAACAGGAATACGGTATCGCTTTCCTGTTTATTTCCCATGATATGGCGGTGGTTGAACGAATCAGTCATCGGGTCGCTGTCATGTATCTCGGGCAGATCGTTGAGATAGGTACCCGTCAGCAGGTTTTCGAAAATCCTCAGCATCCTTATACCCGTAAACTGATGGCTGCGGTGCCGGTCGCCGATCCGGATGCGCCGCGCCATATCAGCAGTACCCGCGTCGAAGAGATCCCGGATGCCATTTACCGGCGCGGAGAGGCCCCGCCACCGGTGACCCTGGTGCAGGTGGCTGCACAGCATTTTGTTGCACGTTGTACGGATCCGATCCGCTGACCTTTCACGACATACTGCCCTCTGCGCGCGACAGCCCGCCAGGCATAATAATCATCACAGGAGAACAGGACGATGAACCAGAAAACCGCTCAGTGGCTGATTGCCGCCGGCCTTATCGGCAGCAGTGCCGTCGCCATGCCTGCTTTTGCCGCCAAAGATATTGTCGTTGCCGTCTTGTCCGGCTTTACGACTATGGACCCGTACGATGCTAACGACACCCTGTCCCAGAGTGTGGCGAAATCTTTCTATCAGGGATTGTTTGGCTTCGATAAAAATATGAAGCTGGAGAATGTGCTGGCCGAAAGCTATACCGTCAGTAAGGACGGACTGACCTATACGTTTAAACTGCGCCCGGCAGTGAAATTCCAGGACGGTACTGACTTTACGGCAGAGGCGGTTAAAGTGAACCTTGACCGCGCCAGTAACCCCGACAGCCACCTGAAACGCTACAATCTGTTTAAAAATATCGCCCATACCGATGTCGTTGATCCTTTAACCGTTAAAGTGACCCTGAAACAGCCGTTCTCAGCGTTTATCAATAATCTGGCCCACCCGTCAGCAGTGATGATCTCTCCGGCCGCACTGAAAAAATACGGCAAGGATATCGGTTTCCACCCGGTCGGTACCGGCCCGTATCAGTTTGTCAGCTGGAACCAGACTGACGATATGAAAGTTAAAAAATGGGACGGTTACTGGAAAAAAGGTTACCCGAAACTGGATGAAATCACCTGGCGTCCGGTCGTGGATAACAATACCAGGGCAGCAATGCTGCAAACCGGCGAAGCAACGCTGGCCTTTCCTATCCCTTACGAACAGGCACCGTTGCTGAAAAAAGACAATAAACTGGATGTTGTCACCTGGCCTTCGATTATGCAGCGTTATATCAGTATGAACGTCACGCAAAAACCGTTCAGTAACCCGAAAGTCCGTGAAGCACTCAATTATGCAATCAACCGCCAGGCCCTGGTAAAAGTGGCATTCTCCGGCTATGCCACCCCCGCCACCGGGATTGTGCCTCCGGCCATCGCTTACGCCCGGACCTTCCCTGAACCGGTGTATGACCCGGCAAAAGCCCGCGAGTTGCTGAAAGAAGCCGGTTATCCGAACGGTTTTTCCACCACTCTCTGGTCGTCACATAACTACACGACGGCACAGAAAGTACTGCAGTTTGTGCAACAGCAGCTGGCTCAGGTTGGCGTTAAAGTACAGGTACTGGCTATGGATGCCGGACAACGGGCTGCACAGGTCGAAGATAAAGGCCAGAAAGAGAGCGGAGTCAGGATGTTCTATACGGGCTGGTCCGCCTCCACCGGTGAAGCAGACTGGGCACTGACACCTCTGTTTGCCACCGCATCATGGCCACCGGCGATTTTCAATACGGCTTTTTACAGTAATCCGCAAGTGGATAAAGACCTGGCCGATGCCCTGAAAACGACCGACGATGCACAAAAAACCGCCCTGTATCAGGATGCACAGAATCTTATCTGGAAAGACCAGCCATGGATCCCACTGGTGGTTGAAAAACTGGTCTCCGCCAACAATAAAAATCTGACCGGTTTTTATATTATGCCGGATACTTCGTTTAATTTTGACGATGCGGATCTGAAGTAAAATAACAGGGCTGGCAGCAATGCCAGCCCCTCCGTCAGGACAGTGAATGTTTAATTATTTTATCAAACGCCTGCTGGGTATGATCCCGACACTGATGATTGTCGCGGTACTGGTTTTTTTATTTGTTCATATGCTGCCCGGCGACCCGGCCCGGTTACAGGCAGGCGCCGATGCGGACGACAGCGTGGTCGCCATGCTGCGCCATCAGCTGGGGCTGGATTTACCCCTGCCGGTACAATTCTGGCATTACCTGCTGCAGTTAATACAGGGTGATTTCGGACAATCAATGGTTTCGAAACGCCCGGTCAGCCAGGAAATTGCCATGCGCTTTATGCCCACCCTGCTGCTGACCCTGACCAGCATGTTCTGGTCCTGCCTGTGTGGTTTAATTATCGGAGTTGTATCGGCCGTATGGCGTAACCGCTGGCCTGACCGGCTCGGGATGCTGCTGGCGGTCTCCGGTATTTCCTTCCCTGCCTTTGCCCTCGGTATTCTGCTGATGCAAATCTTCTCGGTGCAGCTCGGCTGGCTACCGACAGTCGGGGCCGGAAGCTGGCAACACTATATTCTGCCATCACTGACTCTCGGGGCGGCAGTGGCGGCGGTAATGGCGCGTTTTACCCGTTCATCTTTTATCGAAATTATGGATGAAGATTATATGCGCACCGCTCGCGCCAAAGGCGCATCTGAGTTTGCGATTATTTTTAAACATGGCCTGCGTAATGCCATGATCCCGGTCGTCACCATGATGGGCCTGCAATTCGGTTTTCTGCTGGGGGGATCGATTGTTGTGGAAGTGGTATTTAACTGGCCGGGCCTCGGACGATTACTGATTGATTCGGTTTCTATGCGTGACTATCCGGTGATCCAGGCCGAAGTTCTGCTGTTTTCGTTTGAATTTATTCTGATAAATCTGCTGGTTGACCTGCTGTATGCAGCGATTAATCCGGCTATCCGTTACCGCTGAGAGGACTTAATGAAAAACTGGCGACGTGACGCAGCCCTGAAAGCAATGCCGTTACTCGAAGCACATCAGCCACGCACTCCGTGGCTGGAGTTCCGGCAACGTTTTCAGCAGCAGCCGGTAGCCATGGGTGCTGCGGTGTTTATTTTACTGCTACTGATCCTCGCGGCAATTGGCCCGTGGGTCAGCCCCTATGATGCTGAAAACTTTTTTGATTATGACCGCCTCGATCAGGGACCGACTCTGGTGCACTGGTTCGGTGTCGATGCTCTGGGACGGGATATCTTTAGCCGTGTACTGGCCGGTACCCGTATATCATTGCTGGCGGGAGTGTTCTCGGTCGCGATTGGCTCGGTAATAGGTACACTGCTCGGCCTGATCGCCGGGTATTACCAGGGCTGGGCTGACCGGATCATTATGCGGATCTGCGATGTATTATTCGCTTTCCCCGGCATCCTGCTGGCAATAGCTATAGTCGCGATTATGGGCAGCGGTATGTCTAACGTTATTCTGGCGGTGGCGGTGTTCAGCATACCGGCCTTTGCCCGGCTGGTGCGTGGCAATACCCTGGTACTGAAACGCCAGACCTTTATCGAAGCGGCCCGCAGTATCGGGGCCCCTGACCACCATATTATATTACGGCATATTTTGCCGGGTACCCTGTCGTCGATAGTCGTCTATTTCACCATGCGTATCGGTGTTTCGATTATTTCGGCTGCCAGTCTGTCATTTATCGGTCTCGGCGCACAGCCCCCCACCCCGGAATGGGGGGCAATGCTGAATGAAGCCCGTGCTGATATGGTGATGGCCCCCCATGTCGCTCTGTTCCCCTGCCTGGCGATATTTCTGACAGTACTGGCGTTTAATCTGCTGGGTGACGGGTTACGTGATGCCCTTGACCCGAAACTGCGTACTCACCGGTAACCTCCGTTCAGCCGCGGCAGCAGTACCGAGACGCTGTGCTACTTTTCTCTGCGGGCCTGCTCAGTAGCCGCTTTATGTGCTTTTCCCCGGCCATGGCATGCCGGCCGGGGAGCGGCTCTCTGCCGGGGTGAAGGATAATTAATTATTGTCAGTCACTATCCGTCCGCAGTAATAATATCAATCTGTCACTGATTATTTATAGACAGACAATCCGTCACAACAGCATGACGAAACACACGCTTAATCCCCCGCCAGGGAGGCAGCTATGTCTTGCCGGCTGAATAACCAAAAACCGATAATGCATTAAACTTCCTTAAGCTCACAATACAACAAAGATCACAGCATAATAAAAAAATACGCAAAAACATTGCTGATTCCCCCGGTAAAATCATTATTAAAACAATATAATTAAGCAGTAATAAAAATTAACCAATGAAAAATAAATTGAAATTAAATTTCATCAGCTTAGCGATCACTAAACAGTGATTTTCTGAACAATCTGACTAACTAGCAATTAATGTTAAAAAAACACAATGACATTCATAATAAAAACCGAAAGAAATATAAAGCATCAAATAACAAAATAGCTGCGGGTGGCTGATATTTCATTTCTTCACAACATAACGCACCGGAGAAAATAGTATTTTATAAATCCATAACCAACATTAACACTTACTTCAACATTCATACAGAGACTGAATAATGAACTGGATAGTCGGCGTGTTACGTACTTATCCTGAAATCGCTATTTTTTTAGCATTAGGGATAGGCTACTGGTTTGGCGGAAAAAGTTATCGCGGGTTTAGTCTTGGGGTAGTGACATCAACACTGATCGCTGCATTGATCATTGGTTCGGTCGGTATCGAAATATCCGCGGCAGTAAAAAGTATCTTTTTCCTGATGTTTTTATTTGCGGTCGGCTATGGTGTCGGGCCACAGTTTGTTCAGGGTATCGCCAAAGACGGGCTGCCGCAGGCGCTGTTTGCGGTGGTGGTATGCGTTATTTGTCTGCTCTGTGCAGCAATTGCTGCCTGGGCTGCGCACTTTAACTTAGGCTCTGCCGCCGGGTTATTTGCCGGTTCGCAGACCATCTCATCGTCAATGGGCTTAGCCACCGATGCTATTAACCGGCTCGGGTTACCGGCCAGTAGCACACAAGGTGCGCTAAATGATATGCCGGTTGCCTACGCGGTAACCTATATTTTCGGCACCATTGGTTCAGCGGTTTTCCTGGCGCTGATCGGTCCGAAAATGCTGGGGATTGATCTGGCTTCTGCCTGTAAAGACTATGAAGCAAAACTGGGCGGCGGCAGTGCCGGTAATATCGATGATGAAGGCACTGCCTGGCATAATTACGTGCTGCGGGCTTATAAAATATCGGCTAAATCTCCGGTCGCCGGTAAAACCATTAAACAGGTCGAACAGGAAAATAATAATAACCGGTTATTTATTGAAGGACTGCGCCGTAATGGCGAAGTACTCAATATTACCGCTGATTTACGCATTCTGCAGGATGATATTCTGGCGGTCGGCGGATCATACCAGAGTATTATTTCTGTCCTTAAGCATGCTGATGAGATCGCAGATCCGGTACTGCTGGCTCTGCCGGAAGAAGGTATCGATGTACTGGTCACCAATAAAAATTACTATGGAAAAACACTGCAGGAACTGGCATCCCGTCCGACAGCCCACGGGGTATTTATCCGTAAAATTAAACGCGGCTTACTGTCCCATGAGATTCCCGTACTACCGGGGACTGCCCTGCACCGCGGAGATGTGTTAACTATCCACGGGCTGACAAAAGATATTGAACGGGCGGCACGGGATTTAGGGGTGGCGGATAAACCGGTCAATATGGCAGATGTGTCTTTTATCGGTCTGGTTATTTTTATCGGTGCGGTCATCGGGGCAATCGTGATTAATATCGGAGGTATTCCGGTCACCCTGTCTACCGCCGGGGGGACTCTGATTGCCGGGCTGGTTGCCGGATGGCTGCGTTCGGTGCGTCCGTCTTTCGGACATATCCCGCAACCCACGGTCTGGTTTATGAATTCAGCCGGTCTGAATGTCTTTATTGCAGTCGTCGGTTTAAATGCGGCCGGAGGCTTTATTCATGGCCTGCAGACTCTGGGACTCAGTTTATTTCTGTGGGGAATATTTTCCACTCTGGTTCCGCTGATTATTTCCATGTATATCGGCCGCTGGATATTTCGTTTCCATCCGGCATTACTGTTTGGCTGCCTTGCCGGAGCACGAACCACTACCGCAGCACTGGGGATGATTTGTGATGCTGCCAAAAGTAATATTCCGGCGCTCGGATATACCGTGACTTATGCCGTAGGTAATACCCTGCTCACTATCTGGGGCATGGTGATGATTATGATCCTCTCGTAATCAGCGGGTAACCCGTTATTACAGAGAAAATATCATTATATTTAATACAGGAATAACCATGAATATGAATAATGATTTAAATAAATACTCAAACCTGAGTCCGTTTGAGCTGAAAGATGTATTAATCAGTGTTGCCAGCGGCAAATCTAACCGTATTATGCTGAATGCCGGCCGCGGCAATCCTAACTTTCTGGCCACCACTCCGCGCCAGGCGTTTTTCCAGCTGGGCCTGTTTGCCACCGCTGAAGCGGAATTGTCATTATCTTATCTGGAACAGCAACTGGGGGGGATCCCCGCGGCTGAAGGTATCAGCCACCGGTTTACGCGGTTTCTCCACCAGCAGCAGGGGCAGCCGGGGATTGATTTACTGAACAAAAGCCTCAGCTATGTACGTGACCAGTTAGGGCTGGATCCTGATGCCTTTATTCATGAGATGGTGGAAGGGATCCTTGGCTGTAATTACCCTGTTCCGCCCAGAATGCTCAGTCTGAGTGAAAAGATCGTTCATGAATATCTGTCTGATGAAATGAGCAGCGATAAACTGCAGGGCCAGGAATTCGATATATTTCCGGTGGAAGGCGGTACCGCAGCCATGACCTACATTTTCAACTCATTGAAAATGAATCACCTGATCAGTAAGGGGGATAAAGTCGCGATCGGGATGCCGACGTTTACACCTTATTTCGAAATACCGCTGCTGGAAGAGTATGGTCTGGAGATAGTGACTATTAATGCCTGTGCTGAGCAGGGATGGCAATATCCGGACAGTGAACTGGATAAACTCAAAGATGATAAAATTAAAATATTTTTTATCGTTAATCCGAGTAATCCGCCGTCAGTCAGCATGAGTGAGCACGCTCTCAGCTATATTAAAAATATTGTGAAGACACAACGCCCTGACTTATTTATTCTGACTGACGATGTGTACGGAACCTTTGCTGATAAATTTAATTCGTTATTCAGTTACTGTCCTGAAAATACCGCCCTGGTCTATTCCTGGTCAAAATACTTTGGTGCGACCGGCTGGCGGCTGGGGGCTATCGCCCTGCATAAGGACAATATTCTGGATAAACAGATCACCGCGTTCCCGCAGGACATTCATCAGCGGCTGAATAAGCGCTACTCTTCCATTGTTGACGACAGCAGCAAACTAAAATTTATCGACCGGCTGGTCGCCGATAGCCGGGTGGTGGCCCTGAACCATACCGCCGGGTTATCCACCCCGCAACAGGTACAGATGGTATTGTTTTCCCTGTTCTCATTAATCGATATCAACGAGCATTACAAAACCGCACTGAAAAAACTGATCCGCCGTCGTCACCATGCGCTCTACCATCAGTTGCAACTGACCATTCCGGAAGATAAGTGGGAAGTTGAATATTATACCCTGCTTGATTTCGTCGATATTGCCAGCCGGTTATATGGCACTGAATTCGGCCAGTGGGCCCGGCAGAATGTGGACATTAATGCATTACTGTTCAGGATCGCCGACGAAACCGGTGTGGTTATGTTACCGGCATCCGGCTTCGGCACCCCGATGCCCGGCGGACGCGTTTCCCTGGCGAATCTGAATGAATACGATTATGTGAATATCGGTAAAGCCCTGAAACAAGTCGCTGCCGAAAGTTATCAGCGCTATCAGAGCTCACGATCAGCCAGATAATCCTGTCGTGCACTCACGGTATTCTGTCGTGTTTCCTGCCGCGGGCCGGGACACGACAGCCTGTTTCATCTCCCCGTTTCCGCTGATTATCCGCCGGTACTGTCAGCATATAACACAATATCGACGCGGATCGGATCACTGACAATTACCGGATATTGCCCCATAGCAAAAGACCGACGGGAAAGGGTGGTTTGTGCGGATAAACGAATACGCTGTGCAGACACACGGCGTTGCTGAGCAAATAATATCAGTGACTTACGGACATTTTTGATCTGCAGACTGCCAAATACCCGGTAACGTCCGTCAGGCAGTGCCACCATCCGGTTGCTGCTGAACACTGCTTCAGGGTATTTTTCCTGATCAAAAAAAGCAGCACTTTTTAATGCGCGGGTCAGCAGCCAGTTATTGGCGTCCAGTGCAGCAATCGGTAGCCTGGCCTGCAGACGAATTTGTGAATCCTGCTGTTGATCAAAATTTATCTCTCCCTGAACAGCCGATAAACGGGCATGGTATTCCCGCACCCCAATCATTTGCCAGTATAATTCGAGATGGCTGAGCTGCGGATTAATCAGATACTGTCCGGCTACCCCTGCTAACGGGAGACAGGCAACAATCATCACCAGTAATTTTATGGCCGGGGACATACCTTTTCCGCCCGATAACTTAACAGACTCCGATGATAAACGCTTCGCGTAGGATTTAACAGCGACAGGCTCCCGGCCTCGGCAGCCTGTTTCCGGGCCGCTATCGGGCCGCTGTCTCAGCGTTTTGTGGCAGAATAAAAGGTTCCCCCAGAGTCAGCATCAGACGATTCGCCCAGGCAAAGAAAGCTGCTGACTGAATCAGATCCGTTATTTCCAGCACCGGGAGAGAGAGATCACTCAGGGTCCGCAGGTGTGTCGCAGTCAGTTGCGGAGGCGTCAGAGACAGGGCCGCAACCGCCTCAATTTCGGCCTGCCAGCGCTCTGACTGTCCGGCGGATAACGGGTCTCCCGGCTGAACCTGTAGCAGCAGTGCCACTTCATCACGTTTCTTAGACAACTGGCTGGCCTTACGGGCATGGACCGAAGCGCAATAAATACAGCCATTCACTTTACTGGTCACCGCTGCCGCCAGCTCACGCTCGGCACGGGGCAATCCGCCGGGCGTATAAAAAATGCCTTTATCGGTTAATGTCCGCTGTTCCAGTACCGGCAGATCACGCCCCAGTAAACGGAAATATGCCGAGTTCTGATGGCCAAAACCTGTCAGGATCTCCTGCTGTTGCGGAGTAAACTCTGTCAGTGGTTTTGGCGCTAACCAGGGCTCCCAGCCAAGAGTTTTCTGGGTAAACGCGACCGGGGCTGGTTGCTGTTGTTGTGTCTGCGGGTGAGTATGCCAGCGGCCTGCACACACCGGAGGGTTAGGCTCACCGGCAGAAGGGGCCTGGTGATCTGCCAGTAACCGGAAACCGCTGATTAACCGGCTCTGGAAACTGACAAAAGCAATCAGCTGTGCCAGGGTGACAATAGTGTCTGTCTGCCAGCCAGCCTGCTGCAAGTGCTGTATATCATCCGGCCCGCACGCCACCGGCTCGAACGTCAGCCGGCGGGCAAAACTCAGGGCCGCCGTCAGCGCGGCAGAAGGCTGCGCCGCCGGGCTCAGGGACGCATAATGTTGTTGTAATGCTGTGAGCTGGTGCCAGGCCGCCACTTGTGCCGCAATCAGGGTACGCAGGGCCAGCGGAAAGTCATCACTGCCGCGACTGAACAGCGCCTGATAACTGCCCTGTGTATGTTCGGTTGCCTGCTGACGGATTACGCGGCTTTTCGCCAGTTCAGAGCCGGCGCTGATACCCGCTAAATACTGAACCACATCATAATTTTCACTCATAGAGACCTCTCCGGTAAAGACTCCGGGGCAGTATTACGCAGCACCGGGGTAATATAACGCGACAGTAATTCCAGCGAACGCAGTACATCCCCGTGTTCCGGCTCCACGGAATGAACCTGGAAGGAGATATCCGTGACCCGTGACAGGCAACTGTCACGCAGCAGAGATGCCAGTACATCCGGCGGGTCGCCGATATGCGCATCAAACTGCCCGATATAGTCGTCAAGGGTTTCACCCCGCAACTGATGACCCGACTGGCGGTAACCTTCGGCCTGCGCCGTCAGGCCAGGTAACGCAATCTTACGGGCATACTGCCGGTCATCGGCGACAAACGCGGTACGGGATGCCAGAATCCGCGGTTCAGTTCCGGCAGGCAGAGCCGCCAGATAGGCATCAATCAGCGGATTTTGCAGTTCATCCAGAGCCAGTCCCGGCTGACCCGCCGGTCGCGGCTGGGTACGGGATAACATCAGCCCGAGGCCTGCTTTACCGGCTCTTTCCGCGCCTTCTGCGGAGAAAGTGGCAATCCAGAGTTTATCTGTCAGTTGCGGGGCCGCAGGGTACAGGCAATTCGCGGTCTGCTGTAACGGTGCCCCTCGCAGCCCCTGCTGTAAAACAGCCAGATTCGCGGCAAACGTCTCCGCCCGCTGATCAAAAGTTTGTCCGAAAGGTTCAAACGAGCCCGGGGTTCCCCCGGAGCCCAGCCCCAGTTCCAGGCGCCCGCCGGTCAGCAGATCCAGTACCGCGGCATCCTCTGCCACCCGTATCGCATTTTCCATCGGCAGGGTGATAATCGCCGTCCCGAGACGGATTTTCCTGGTATGGGCACCGGCATGGGCCAGGAATAATAACGGCGACGGCAGCCCGCCTTCATGCTCATGAAAATGGTGCTGGGCGACCCAGGCACTGTCAAAACCCAATGCCTCCGCATGGCAGATCTGTTCTGTTGCCAGCCGGTAACGTTCTCCGGCCGGCGCTTTTTCCAGTAACCGGGTAAAAAAACCTATCCGTTTTGCGGTCATATATGCACCTCCTGCGCTGGCGTAAATGAGGGTATCGCAGTAATCAGCTGCCGGGTGTATTCGTTCTGTGGCGCAGAAAACAGCTGTTCGGTACTGCCATGTTCTACCAGCTGACCGTTACGTAATACGGAGACCTGATGAGCAATACGGCGTACCACCTGTAAATCATGGGTAATAAATAAATACGTCAGTGACAGCTTTTGCTGTAATTCCCTGAGTAATGTCAGGATCTGCGACTGCACCGTAACATCCAGCGCCGAGGTTGCCTCATCCAGTACCAGAATTTCCGGCCGGAGGATCAATGCACGGGCAATCGCCACCCGCTGCCGCTGTCCTCCGGATAACTGATGCGCCCGCCGTGATAACAGGGACGGATCTAAGGCTACCTGAGCCGCAGCGGTTTCCACCTGTTGCTGACGCTGCTGTCGTGTCAGATTATGAAAATTGAGTAACGGCTCTTCAATCACCGAGAACAGGGTCTGACGCGGGTCAAGAGATGAAAAAGGGTTCTGATACACGAACTGGATTTTCTGTCGTAACTGCCGCCAGCCCTGGCGGGATAAGCTGGCGACACTCTGTCCGCTGATTTCGATACTGCCACTGTCTGCCTGTTCAAATCCCAGCAGAATACGGGCCAGAGTGGTTTTTCCGGAACCTGACTCGCCGACCAGTGCATGGGTCGTGCCCCGCAGTACTGTCAGAGAAATATCCTGCAACGCCTGCATCTGCTGGCGATGATTAAGAGAAAATCGCTTACGGACTGCCTGCATACGGATTACCGCAGGGCTGTCAGGCTCCGCCACCGGCAGCGGGACAGTCGTATAGTTTTGTCGTACATCAGCCAGTAATTGTGCAGTATAAGGGTGCTGTGGCTGACGGATCACCTGCGCTGTAGTGCCCTGTTCCAGTAACCGCCCTTCTCGGAATACCGCCAGCCGGTCTGCATGTTCACTGGCCAGGGCCAGATCATGGGTAACGAACAGTACCGCAGTCCCGTAGTCATGTCGCAATTCATCAATCAGCGTCATGATATGTTTTTGTACCGTAACATCCAGTGCGCTGGTGGGTTCATCGGCAATGATCAATGCCGGTTTTAAAGCAATGGCAATAGCAATTAATACCCGTTGTTTCATGCCCCCGGACAGCTGATGCGGATACTGAAGAATTCGCTGTTGCGGATGACTCAGTCCGACCCGTTGGAACAGTTCTGTCACACGCTGCCGGCGCTGGCGACGTGACAGGCGATCCCCGCCCAGCAACAGCACTTCTCCCACCTGCTCACCCAGCGTTTTTAACGGGTTAAGGGAGTCAGCCGGATCCTGCGGGATCAGTGAAATCTGCGATCCCCGCAAACTGTCCAGCCTGGCGGAAGACCACTGGCTGATATCTTCGCCATTAAACCGGATATGGCCTGCGCTGCGGCGGCCATTTTCCGCTAACAAACCGATAACCGCCTGAGCGGTGGTCGTTTTTCCTGACCCGGATTCACCCACCACTGCCAGCATTTCACCGGCATTCAGAGTCAGGCTGATACTATGGACGGTCTCCCGCCACTGGTCAGCGGAATGATAAGCAATACTCAGCTCTTCCAGTTGTAACACCGGCAATCTCTGAAGGGTCATGAGACTTCTCCTGAAAAATAGCGGCTGATGCGGTTAGCTGCCAGCACCACCACAATAACCACCCCGCCCGGGAAAGCAGCCAGCCACCAGGCCGTTGCCAGATAATTACGCCCTTCGGCAATCAATAATCCCCATTCCGGTACCGGTGGCGGGCTGCCAAATCCCAGAAAACTCAGGGTTGAGAGTGCCAGAATAGCCTGACCAAACTGTAAGGCGGAAAACGCCAGCAGTGTGGGTAAGGCATTTGGCAGGACATGTCGCAGAAAGACCGATAAAAAGTGCCCGCCGCTGCCAAATGCCGCCTCGATATAATCCTGATGACGGATACGTAATACCTCGGTGCGCGACAGACGGGCAAAATTTGCCACCGAAGCACAGCCCACGGCCAGCGCCGCATGCAGAGTTCCGGCTCCCAGCAGGATAATAATGCTCAGCGACAATAACAGTGCCGGTATTGATAGCAGTACATCCACCAGCCGCATAACCAGGTTGTCTATCCTTAAACGACTGAAACCCGCCAGCATGCCGACAGCGCCGCCCGCCACCAGCCCGACAGCAACCGCCGCAGTCGCAGCCGATAATGACCAGCGGGTGCCATAAATAATCCGGCTTAACAGGTCACGCCCCAGCTGATCGGTACCCAGCCAGTGATGACTGTCGGGAGGGGTCAGCTGGATACCGGCAATACCATCATAGGGGTTGTAGCGGGTAAACCACTGGGGAAACAGGGCAGCCAGTATTGCCAGTACAATCACAGTGGTGGCCAGCAGTAATCCCGGTTTGAGATCAGGACGCCGCCGGGGGCTATGGGCAGAAACGCTTAACAGACTGGTCATACTCATAGTTTCCTCCCCGACAGACTATTCAGGCGCGGATCGAGTAACGGAGTCAGCAGATCTGCCAACAGATTACTCACCACATAGGACAGCGCTGATATCATCACTATGGCTTGTAATACATTTTCGTCTCTGGCGTTGACTGCCTGCCAGGTCACCTGTCCCAGCCCGTTCAGCCCGAAAACCGTTTCAGTGACCAGTGCTCCGGCAATCAGCTCACCGAGCAGCAGACCGGCCACCGTCAGCAGTGGCAGGCTGGCGTTCCGCAGAATATGGCGAAACAGCACCCGACGCTGGCTGGCTCCGCGGGCGCGGGCAGCGGCGACAAAAGGCCGGGTACGTACCTGATCAATACTGCGCATAAAAATCTGTGCCAGCGGCGCGGCAATCGGGACCGCCAGGGTGATCACCGGCAGGATCATTCCGCCGATCGGCGATGGATTGATCACTGAGACCCAGTTCAGTTGAAAAGAGAAGATCTGGATCAATACGATCCCCAGCCAGAATACAGGCAGAGAAACCAGTAATGACGGTAGTGAAAGCAGTATGTTACGCAGCCAGTTCAGCCCCGGTAACCAGGCGAGGATCGCCAGCCCGGGGCCTGCCACCAGCGCCAGCAGAAAACCGGGGATCACCAGTTTCAGGGTCTGTGGCAGGTTAGTCGCCAGCACCTGGCTGACCGGCACCCCCAGCTGGACCGAATAGCCCAGATTACCATGCAGTATCGCCAGTAAAGCCGAAATATACTGCTGCCAGCCGGGTACCCCCTCACCGTATAACTTACGCATCTGAGCAATCTGTTCCGCACTCAAACCCAGCGAAGGATCAAGGAATTTGATCATAATCGCGTCGCCGGGCAGTAGCTGCAGCAGAATAAAAGACAGTGTCCACGCCGCCCATAACACCAGAACGCCCTGTAACAACCGTTGCAGTAAATAGCGTGCCATTATCCGGTCTCCCGCTTATTTCTTAGCCAGCCAGGCATCGTAAAATGACGGACGTCCGACGGCTTCAAAACTGATCCCTTTCAGCCATTTAGCCCCGGCAAATACCTGCGGTTCTTCAAAGACAGGGATTACATAAGCCTGTTCCAGCAGATAACGCTGAGCCTCGCCGGTCAGTTTCAGACGCTGAGCGTTATCCGTTTCCTGCGAGATCTTCAGTAACAGCTGATCGAGTTTGTCATCACGGAAATGTTTAACCTTATCGCTGAGACCACCTTTTTGCAGCAGTGCATCACGGTTTGTCGGATAAAACATACTTTTAATCACATCAGGATCCGCCCGGCCGACCTCAGAAACGGTCAGCGGTACTTTCAGCGGGTCGAGGTTATTCAGTACCGTTGTCCCTGCATCAGCCGGACGCACATTCAGTACCACGCCGATTTCACGCCACTGGCGGGCAATCAGCTGCAGGACTTCCTTGTTCTGGGGTTGAGGCAGAGAAACGTAAACACTCAGTGATAACGGTATTCCCTGCTTCTGACGGATACCATTGCTGCCGGGCAGCCAGCCGGCTTCATCCAGTAATTTCTTCGCCTGTTGAGGATCACTGGTCAGCAGGTTTTTTAACGGTATATACCCCGGGGCGGTCGATGCCAGTACCGAGGTTGCGGCCGGATAGTTGTCAGAAAACAGGGTTTCCACAATTTGCTGGCGGTTTGTTGCCAGGGAAAGTGCTTTGCGTACACGAATATCAGAGACCCGCGGGTTATCCGGACGGAAACTCAGGCTGTCATTGACACCACGGGTGGCTTCGGCATAGACCGGCAGATGCTGTGCTGTAACCCGTTTCTCATCATAAGCCTGTATCTGACGGATAAAGTCAGCCTGTCCGGCCAGCAGTGCACCGATGCGGACACCATCTTCCGGCGTCACAATCAATTTAATCCCGTCGAGATAAGCCGGTCCCTGATGCGGATCATTACTCGGTCCCCAGTGATAATCCGGACGGGCCACCAGATCCAGTTCATGACCCAGGGTTTCTGATTTCACCACAAAAGGCCCGGAACCGATAATATTGCGTGCATCACCCAGCTGATCGAAATTTTTATCTAATGTGGATAATGACACCAGACCGGAACCTATGGTCGATGTCCCTTGTAAAAACCCTGGTGAAGGCTTTTTAAAATAGAATTTTACGGTCAGCGGATCAATAACCTGGCTATGATCGTAATTATTAATCACTTCTGAGACCGGAAAATGTTTTTCTCTATTTCCCAGACCATAAGTATCAAAATTTTTCGCAACCGCTGCGGCATCCAGCGGAGTACCATCAGAAAAAGTGACTCCCGGACGTAATTTAAATGTCCATTCCGTCTTTTGCGGATTACTGCTCCAGCTTTCGGCAATCCAGGGTTCAATGGCCAGTGTTTTAGGATTCTGCCAGGTCAGTTTATCGGTTAACTGGTTGAGGATACCGCCATTAGGGTAAAAGCCGCCCGCCGGAGGATACAGGTTAGTGTGTGCCTGCTGTTCCAGATAAATTAACGTTCCCCCGTGCTGTGGATTATCTGCTGACCAGGCAGGCAGGGATGCCACCAACAGCGATACCAGTATCTGTTTTTTAAATCCTGCGACGCGCCATCTTTTCATCCACTGCCTCTTTATTATTGTACTCAGACCGTTATTCATAATAAGAGCCACTGTTTTCAGAATTGAAATAACAAAAATGGCATAGCTTGTGTGAAAAAAAACTATCCGGAAGTCATACTTTTCCGGCCATACGTTGTGCCTTTCTGCCCGCCGGTTGTTAGGGGATTGCAGATGTAAGCCTGTCAGGATGTGGATATATCCGCTGTATATACCGTTCAGGAATATATGCGAAGTTTTAATTATTTACCCCGCTAAATAATTTTTTTTATTTTAACGGGGCAACTCTTAAAAAAAGTGAATATCATGAACTTCCAGCAACTAAGAATTATCAGGGAGGCTTCCCGGTGCCAGTTCAATCTGACAGAAGTGGCCAAAACGCTCTATACCTCACAATCGGGAATTAGTCGCCATATCCGTGAACTGGAAGAAGAACTGGGGGTGGAGTTGTTTATCCGTCATGGTAAACGTATGCTTGGCCTGACAGGACCCGGTAAAGAAATGCTGACCATTGCGCGGCGTATTCTTGACGATGCCGGTAAAGCACGCCGGTTAGGCGAATTATTTACCGGTCAGCAAGACGGGATACTGACCATCGCCACCACCCATACCCAGGCCTGTTATTCACTGCCCGATAAAATAAAACTGTTTCGTGAACTCTATCCGAATATTCGCGTGGTACTGAACCAGGGCACGCCGGAAGAAATCCGTGCCATGGTCAGTGCCGGTACTGCCGACCTGGGGATTGCTTCCGAAGTACTGTCAAACAGTGAGGCACTGCGGGCCTTCCCGTGGTTTAAATGGAATCATAAAGTACTGATCCCGCGACAGCATCCGCTGGCCGGCCAGCCCGATGTGACTCTGGAACACCTCGCCGCCTGGCCATTAATTACCTATCGCAGTGGTATGACAGGACGGTCAGCCATCGATCAGGCTTTCGAAAGCGCCTCCCTGAAAACCGATATTGTACTGAGTGCCCAGGACTCGGATGTCGTAAAAACCTACGTAAAACTGGGCATGGGGATCGGTATTGTGGCAGAAACGGCAGTGACTGATGCCGATGAGGGGATCAGCGCACTCGATGTCCGCCATCTGTTTGCCGCCAGTACCGTCTGGATGGCCGTAAAACGCGGCCAGTTGCAACGGGATTATCTGTGGCAGTTTATGATGCTGTGTAACCCTAACCTGTCAGTTGATGAACTAAAAGCCAGCGCGCTGCAAAGCACGGCCTCGGGTGAAACCGCCTACAACTTTGAAATCTGACGGCTGCCGCCTGAGCGGCAGCCCTTCCTGTCAGGCCTCACCGTCTGACGGGAAACGAACACCGGTCTGGCGACGTATTTCTGTCAGTAACTGTGAGGTGATCAGGCTGACCTGTAATCCCTGATGTTCCACCTGCAGGCCGGCCACCAGCCCGGCAAAGACTTCTGCCTCATTTCGCATCGAATTATCATATTGCGCGACACCGATAGCCTGCGGCTGACCGCCGCGCGGATACAGGGTCAGTCCTTCACAGGTTGAAATTTTATCCACCCGCAGTGATCCCTGCTCCCCCTGAATCTCACTACTCAGCACAGAGTCGCTGACCTTGGAATGCAGAATAGTTACATCAAAATCGCCATACTCCAGAATAACCGAACCATGGGCATCCACACCGCTCTCCAGCAGACTGGCCTGAGCCACCACCCCCTGCGGTTTGCCCCATAGGGCCACCGCACTGGCCAGCGGATAGAAACCAATATCCATTACCGAGCCATTGGCAAACGCCGGGTTAAAAGTATTCGGATTTTCCCCGGCCAGATAACGGCCATAACGGGAAGAATACTGGCAGTACTGTAACAGGACTTTCCGTAACGTTCCCAGCCGCGGCAGCGTTTCATAAATTACCCGAAAATTAGGCAGGCAGGCGGTTTTAAAGGCTTCAAACAGCACCACCTGATGCTCTCTGGCGCAGGCCACCATTTTTTCAGCCTGCTGAATATCTGCAGCAAACGGTTTTTCGCAAATGACATGTTTACCCTGTTGCATAAACAGGCAGCTCTGTTCACAGTGCAGCGAATTCGGGCTGGCAATATATACCGCATCAAACAGGTCACTTTTGGCCAGTTGCTGCAAATCGGTAAACAGAGTCGTGTCTGCATATTTTGCTGCAAAAGATTCAGCCTGCGCCAGACGACGGGAATAAACGGCAGTCAGCTGGTACAAGCCGCTTTCCAGTGCCGCTGTCACAAAACTATCGGTGATCCAGTTAGTACCTATTACCGCTAAACGTAACATTGAATGCTCTCCCGAAAAATAGCGTATCGCTTCAGCATAATGCTAATTACTGCCGAAGTCGTTTGCTGCTGGCACAACCGGTGCTGTTTCAGCTAAAAGGATCACAGAACTGTCATCTGCTGCTGTCATGCTGAACATGATGATTCATTATTTCGCAACCTGGAGGTTCCCTGATGGCGACAACTTACGCGGTGCAAATTGAAGATATCCTGGCGTCGGGTCAGCGTTACCTGTCCGATGATCTGCTGAGCCCGGAACGGGCCGCGGCCCGTGACCGGGAAGAATATGATGATCAGGGCAGCGCCACTGAACTCTGTTTTGATGAATAACCGATCCACTGCTGTGGTATTCTGCCGCCCGTGATTCGGGCGGTTACCCGCGGTTATGGCAGTAGCATCACCTGCGGTTTCTGCTGCGGCCCTTCCGTACTGACCCTGAGTTCTGCCTGATACCAGCGCTCTAAAATATCCTTTCTCAGTACCTGCTGCGCGGTTCCTTCTGCCACCAGCGATCCCTGATGTAACAGTAACACCCGGTCCGCCCATAAGGATGCCTGGTTAAGATCATGCAGTACACTGCATACCATCAGTTTTCCCTGCCGTGTCAGCCGGTGCAGTAAGCGAAGGATCTGCTGCTGGTGGTAGAGATCCAGCGCAGAAGCCGGTTCATCAAGAAATAAAAAGCCCTGCGGTTCGCCGTCACGCCATAGCTGTGCCAGTACCCTCGCCAGCTGTACTCTTTGCTGTTCACCGCCGGATAATTGCAGATAATTGCGTTCCAGCAGCACCTGACAACCGGTCAGTGCGGCGACTTCTCTGACGATCTGCTGCTGTGGCTGTTGCTGGCGTGGCCAGACCGCCCTGCCAAGGCTGATGACCTGGCGCACCGTCAGGGAAAATGTCAGTGTATTTTGCTGACGCATCACTGCCCGCTGCCGGGCAAGCAACCGGCCGGGCCAGTCAGCCAGCGGTTTACCCTGTAGCAGACACTGTCCGCTGTCCGGCGCAAGATAGCCACTGAGTACCCGCAGCAGGGTCGACTTCCCGGCCCCGTTTGGCCCAATCAGCGCGACCATTTCTCCGGGGACAAATTGCAGACAGATATTACACAACAGCTGGCGTTGCCCACTGATGACTCCGACCGAGCGTGCCGTCAGTTCATACATCCCCGTTCTCCCGCTGCCGACGGATAATCATCCAGAATAACCAGGGCGCACCGATCAGACTGGTCAGCAACCCGACCGGCATTTCGGCCGGTGTTACCAGAGTACGAGCCAGGGTATCCGCCAGCAGCAGTAAGATAGCGCCACTGAGGGCCGATGCAGGTAATACCATGCGGTGGTCACTGCCAAAACACAGACGCATCAGATGCGGGATCACCAGTCCGATAAAGCCAATCACACCACTGACCGAGACCGCGGTGCCGACCAGTAAGGCATTCAGCACCAGTAACTGACGCCGGGTCCGCAGTACATTTACCCCCATATAATGGGCATCTTCTTCTCCCAGTTGCAGCATATTAAGCTGTCCGGCACAACATAAACTCAGGATTGCCGCAGGCAGGATCAGCACCGCACAGACTGACAGGGCTGGCCAACTGGCCAGGGCGAGACTGCCCATGCCCCACAGGGAGAGCTGACGCAATTGTTGATCATTACTGATCCATGAGAGCACCCCGACACTGGATCCGCAGAGGGCATTGATCGCCACACCGAACAGTAATAAACGTGACAGATGTCCGCGGGTAACACGGCTGAGTTTAAAGATCAGTACCGTGACCAGCATGCTGCCGGTAAAAGCCGCCAGCATCGGCAGCCACATTACCAGCACCGGCGGGAGTGCCAGCGGAATAACTATCGCGACTGCCACAGCCAGTCCTGCGCCACTGCTGATCCCGAGTAGTCCGGGGTCAGCCAGAGGATTACGGAACAGCCCCTGCATAACACTCCCCGATACGGCCAGTGCTATTCCGACCAGGGCTGCCAGTAATACCCTGGGTAAGCGGATATTCAGCCAGATATTACGCTCCAGGCTCCCCGGGGCCTGATGCCATAAACTGGCCAGGGATAACTTTATTGCGCCTGACTGACTGGCCACCAGTAATGTCACCAGCAATACCAGCCCCAGCGTGCCTAACCAGAGAAGTGAGCGCTGACTATTGTGCATCAATTTTTTCTGCATCCTGGCGTAAGCGGCGTATTGCCTGTGGTGTATCCGGGCCGAATCCCAGCAAGGCCATCTGGTCAACATACAATAACCGCTGATGCTGCCCTGCCGGCGTCATGGCCAGGCCCGGCAACTGCCAGACGTTAGACGGCCCGCCCAGGGCCGCCACGCCACCGGCATCCATCAGTACCAGATCCGGTGCGGCAGCAATAATGCCCTCAGCAGACATCGGTTGGTAATGAGGCACACTGCCCATCACATTAATCAGTCCGGCACTGCGGATTGCCACATCTGCAGCGGTCTGATTACCGGCCACCAGGGTCGTCATACCACTGTTTGCCATAATATATAGCGCCCTGATAGCTAAGGGATGAGACGGGATAGCCTCGGTTTGCTGCCTGACCTGCTGTAATAATGGCTGTGCCGCGACATTTTCGTTAAGTGCGGCGGCAATAGTGGTGATCTTCTGCAATATGGCAGGCAGTGAGTTTTCTCCGCTCACAGGCACCACCTTCACCCCTGCCTGTGAAAGCTGTTCCAATACCTGCGAAGGTTTGGCCTGTTCACTGACCAAAACCAGCGATGGTTTCAGCGCCAGAATACCTTCTGTATTCAGCTGACGCATATAACCGACATCCGGTAATTTTCTGGCCTGTAGCGGACGAATACTGGTACTGTCACGCCCTGCCAGTTGCTGACCGGCCCCCAGTGCATAAACGATTTCGGTGACATCACCGCCGATGGAAACAATGTGCCGGGTGGCAAACACCGGTAATGCCAGCAGACACAGTATCAGGCCGGCGATTTTCATACGGCCAGGTCTCCGGTGAGGGATTCGATCTGCTCACGCCACTGCCGCTGTTCCGGATTTCCCTCACTGCGCTGTCCATAAAGCTGGATTATCTGCCTGCCGTCGGCAGCAAATAATTCCAGACTGGTGACATGTCCGTCAGCGGTCGGCTTACGGGTGATCCAGCTTTCCGCAATCTGCTGATCCTGAAGATGCAGGGTAAAGTCCCGGTTAAATATATTCAGCCAGCCTTCCCGGGAGGTGATGTTCCCGATAACGCCGGTGAAGATCTGCGTACAGCCACGGTTAGCGGTGAAAATCATAATTTCGTTGCCGGCCTGCTGCACCAGCGCCAGCAACTGTCCCAGTGCCTGTGGGCCGACCTGTTGCGCCAGATCATTACTGACTGCCGAAAAAGCCTGCTGTCTGCTGATATTATGACGACCAAGCAAACGGAAAAACTGATGTACATCGGTCATTTCACGCCATTCCTGCTCAACCTGTTGTGCATCAAATTGCTCAGAAAACTCTGCCGCCGGAGTAGTATTCAGTGACAGTATTTGCGGATGTGGCAGCACAAACCGGGTGATCAGTGCCTGCCAGGCCGGAAGATCTGTCTTTCCGGTGGTATAAATTTTTAGTACTGCCGCTCCCTTATCATCAAAGATCTGAATACTTTTCCGTTCACCACCGGCTGTCTGCTCCTGAAGATAAAAAGCACTTTGCCATTCAGAGATAAAGAAACGTAAATCCAGCTGGCGCGGGTTAAGGACCAGCCCTGCCCGGGGGCCAATATGCAGATTATGGTAGCTGCCGGTCTGTTGATGAACCGCATACTCATTGCGGGAAATATTTTTGGTTTCCCCGACCCCTTCCAGGGCCTCCAGTAATGCCGGGAAATCGGCACGCAACTGCTGTACGCCTTCAGCCATTCTGGCCTGCAGCAGTGCGGCCTCACTGATACCGATCATTTTTGCCAGATCCCGTGCACGGACTGACGGATGTTGTCGCTTTAATTGCAGATATTGCTGATAAACTGTGTTCATATAGGCTCCTTACTTCTCTGTTCCCTGAGTGCCCTGCCGCAGCGACAAGGCAGATAATAAATAATCAGAAATCGACGTTCAGTCCGAGCTGGAAAGTACGGCCCGGCATCACGGCTAACGCAACATTATTACGATCCTGTGGCGTGGAGGTTTTCAGTTCACGGCTGCTCAGATAATCAATATATTTACGGTCCGTAATGTTATAGACACCACCGCTCAGTTTGACATTTTTCGTCACCCGCCAGTATGCGGTGGCATCGACCATACCGTAGCCCGGGATGCGCATATAAGGGCTGTCCTGTGAGGTAACCGTACCGGTAGTGATGGTATCTCGTGTGGTTTGCTGCGCCTGTTTTCCCTTCACAAAGGTCGCGGTTACCGCACTCCCCCAGCGGCCTGATGGATCATCCCACGCCACTCCCGCCACGGCCTTCATCGGCGCCACACTGTCCAGATCGGTATAGCTGTCACCACTCAGAGAGGACTTCGATTTGCCTTGTGTATAACCCAGCGCCAGACTGGCGCTCAGACCATCAGCAGAGTCGACCCAGTGGCCGATATTGATTCGGGTATTGATTTCACCACCATAGATAAAGGCTTTATCCCGGTTTTCGGCCTGGTAAATAGTGTAGATATTGGACGGTACACGGCTGAACATGCCCGGTGAGCTGCTGCGGTTATAACGTGTATAAGCAATAAAATTATCGTACTGGTTATAGAACAAGGAACCGCTGAAAGTCACCCCGGGGATCAATTGCCCGGTCAGGCCCCATTCAAAGTTATTACTGGTTTCGGTTTTCAGGGCTGAATTACCAATCAGGGCATATTGCCCGCGTCCCGCATAACTGGATCCCAGGTTCCATGAGCCATAAAGCTGGCTGGCATTCGGAAACTCAGCGCCGCGCTGATACTTAATATAGGTCAGTAATTGCGGATTCAGGGAGTATTGCAGGGTCAGAGACGGTAATATCTGAGTATCACTGCTGCCTGAACCGTACAGGGTACTGACCGCGTCCGTTGTCAGTACCGAACTACCGGCAGTCAGTGAAGAGAGGTTCTGTGGTCTGGTTTTCTGGTAGGCAACACGGACTCCCGGCGTAATCGCGAAATTATGCTCCCGGATAGCAAAGTTGATCCGATCGCGGACAAAAGCGCCGAGTCGGGTAGATTTACTGTCTGCTTCAGGCTGCATTACCGAATAATAGGCCAGTGGTAGCGGCGACTGGCTGAACGGGCGTTTGGTCGTATCTTCGCTGGCATTCAGACCAGCACTCAGCTCATGACGCCCTGTAGTTTTACGCCATTCACTGCTCAATCCGATACTGTCTGTATTGTAGTCAGAATGAGTCCGGCCAATCACACCGGTATCGTAGGGAGCCAGAGTATTGTCATGAGCATGGGTTTTTTGCCAGTAAAAACGGGTGGTCAGTGAATCAATCCACGTAGTTAACGGCGTATATTCATCCTGCAGATTTATCCCTGCACGCCGGGTCGCGCTGGACTGGTGACTGGTACCAATAACAGCGGTACCGCCGGAATCCCAGGTATCATAGTGGGTGTGATTGGTTTTATCGTAGTAACTGAAGGTACCTGTCAGTGTGTGCAAATCATCAGGCTGCCAGATACCCGTGGCCAGAAATGCCGTCGAATGCCAGTTAGCAGGATAGGCAGACAGGGTTCCGCTGTTATTCCGGGTTTGCTGGCCATCACGCCGGCTGAGGACAAAAATTCCGCGCAGTGCTTCGTCTCCCGCCGCCGCAGTAATACCGTTGTGCCAGCCACGGTCGGAAGAGTCGTAATCGGACTGATAGCCAAAATAACTTGATTTATCAGGACTCAGATAATCATCAGGAGATTTGGTACGGAAAGATACGATCCCGCCAATAGAGGTATTCGGCTGGGAAACCGCGGTCGCGCCGGCATCAATATCCATGACACCGAACAGATAGGGATCAATATAATCACGCCCGATACCAAAGGTATTTACTCCTGTACGACCAACATACCCCCGGCCGGTTGCTGAAGGTAATTCCACGCCATCCACATCAATGCCGACACGGTTACTTTCCATGCCCCGGATGTTGTATCCCGTATAGCCGCCGCGGTCAAAGCCACTCTTACCGTTACCGGATCCGCCACTGGCGCCGGTCGCACTGACCAGCGTCTGGTAGCGCATTAAGCTGCCAAAATCATTCGCCCCCTGTTTCTGCATCTGCTCTGCGGTGAGTGTTTTCCGGTTATCAGCCCTGAGCTGTGGAGCTGCCGCCCGGACGGTAATTTGAGCCCCGGCGTCCTGATCATCTCCGGCAGAGGGGCTGTCCGTTGCTGCTAAGCTACAGGCAGCATGTACCGAGATCGCAATTGCGGTAACCTGAAATAATACGGGTTTGATTTTGCCCTGATTTATAAATTTATGCATAGTAAAAAGTCCAGACACGCCAAAAATGTCGTTTGCCGGCAGATAAATGCAAACGAATGATTTGATTATCCCCTGATAGATTGTGCGTTTATTCGCCTCTTTTTTTGGGAATGATAATCTATATCAAAATGATAACCATTATCAATAGTGGGAGGGGTAAATTTGTGAACCTCTCAGCTGCAGACATCCGGGCCTTCGGGAGGTTGTGGCATGGCTGTTAATGCTGTCAGTAGCAGTATTGGCCGACAACCCATTGAACAGTAAAAGCGGTTAACATAATCGCTGGCAGACTAAAACTATCGGGGAATTACTTAATCAAAACAAAACAATAATTAACAAAATAAAAACAACTCATTAAACTAAATTATTGAAATGAATAAACAGCAGTCGTTTTTATACTGCTGTTTATCCCTGTGAATGCCATTTTCAGGGTAATGAAGGATAAAATGTAGCTACATTTCCGGCCGGAAAAAATTCATTCCATCACTTCTTACGACTAACACCCTGTCCTTTTTTCAAAAATTATGAAAAGTTCAAAATTAAAATAATAATAAGATTATTCCTAGATGGCAGCGATTGTCCGTTGTTCCTTTCTTGCCATCGGTGCACATATAATTCGCTCCAGACTCTCTATTGTTTTAAACGTGCAGGAGCAGGTTATATCCTGACACTGATAGTATGCTTCCTTGGTTGTATCGGTTAAGTAACGGCTTGTACGAGTGTGGGCCGGCTTGTTACAGATCGGGCAACGCATCATAAGTACCACCTATTTTTCACTGAATAATTTTAAAACAAAAAGAGGTATAATTGATCAATCACTGCATTAATGATTATTAATAAATTAAAGATTCTATCTTCTTTTTATCTGGCTGTAGATACTTATTTATCCTCCCAAACAAAGCTATCATTATCTGGTCTGTCACCCACTACACAACAATGTATTTTTTTATAACGTGTTTTGTTGTGTGGGTTATTACAAAATAGAATACGTTTTAATTATATTTTCCGACGTGCTCTTATTAAACCTCATTCAATTACGGAGGTTTAAAATGAAAAACTTAATCGATAAAGTGAAAACGACTGCCTGGAGCCGTGCTGACGCCCTGAAAGTTCACAGTGATGATCCGACAACGACTCAGCCGCTGGTTGGCCTTGATTTCCCGGTAATGAGTGATGAGCTTTTTATCTGGGATACAATGCCATTAAAGAAATATGACGGGAATATTATTTCGGTAAACGGCTGGTCTGTCATTTTCACCCTGACTGCCGAGCGTCAGCCAGAAGTATATAAAGATGCTGACGGTAATTATGATATTGACAGTGACTGGACCAATCGTCACAGCCGTGCCCGTATCTGCTACTGGTATGCAAAAGACAGTAAGAACTGGATCTATGGCGGGAAAGTCATGGCCGAAGGGGTTTCCCCGACAACCCGTGAATGGGCCGGTACCCCTGTACTGGTAAACGAACAGGGTGATATTGAGCTGTATTACACCTGTGTTACCCCTGGTGCGACCATTGTCAAAGTGAAAGGAAAAATAGCGGCAGATGGCCGTGGCGTAACCCTTTCAGGGTTCACTCAGGTCACCGAATTGTTCTCTGCGGACGGATTCCTCTATCAGACAGAGCAGCAAAATGCCTACTGGGGATTCCGTGACCCCAGCCCGTTTGTCGACCCGAAAGATGGCAACCTGTATATGGTATTTGAAGGCAACGTTGCCGGAGAGCGCGGGTCACATATTATTACCAGCGACGATATGGGTGATATCCCTCCCGGTTACGAAGATGTCGGGGGTTCACGTTACCAGACCGGCTGTATCGGATTTGCCGTTGCCAAAGATAAAGAAGGTAATGACTGGCAATTATTACCGCCACTAATTACTGCCGTGGGGGTTAACGATCAGACGGAACGTCCGCATTTTGTATTTAAAGACGGAAAGTATTATCTGTTTACTATCAGCCATAAATATACTTACGGTGATGGTGTTTCCGGCCCTGATGGTGTTTATGGTTTTGTCAGTGATTCATTATTTGGCCCTTACCAGCCATTAAATGGTTCCGGATTAGTTCTCGGCAATCCGTCTTCTCAGCCTTATCAGACTTATTCGCACTGCGTGATGCCTAATGGTCTGGTGACCTCATTTATTGACAGTGTGCCTGAATCCGATGGCGGTTATCGTGTCGGCGGGACAGAAGCACCGACTGTTCAGCTGAAAATAAAAGGCAACCAGACGTTTATGGTGAAAGAGCTTGATTATGGCTTTATTCCGCCAACTGAAAACGTTGTTGTCAGGTAATTAACAATACCGCGCGGCTGATGTCGCGCTTTTATCGGGAAAATGACTGTGGACATAAATAATATCGTGAATGCGGTTAAAGGTGTGGCTCGCGGAGATTCGGTTTTTTTCGGGGTTTTTATTTCCGTCTTTATGGCTTTATTACGGATGATCTATTCGGGACGAAATATTATAGAAACCTTACTTGAAGGCGGGATCTGTGGCTGCCTTACCTTTGTCTCCGTATCTCTGATGAATTATTTAGGTGTTTCCAGCCAGCTGACTGTTTCGGTTGGCGGTTTTATCGGATTTATGGGTGTTAAAAAAATCAGCTTCTGGATCAATCGCATTATTATGAAACGAATCTGATTTCTTCACGGCGCTTGATCGCTGCGGGTAAATATCCGGCCGGGTAAGGGGGCTCTGTGCTCATCCTTGGTTATAAATTTTTATGGGGAATACTGAGTTATCACCACATAACCCTATACATTATAGGGCATTTCTAATATTTGTTAACATCGTGGTTTACATAAGTCACCCGGAGTACCCTGTCTGTTATCAGTAACAGTACCGGGCTCTGTAAGTGCCTTACAGCATCAGGCCGGGAATTTTCCCGGCCTGTTTTTTTATATTTTTCCTCCTCCGGGTCCGGAAAACCAGCCTCTGCTCAGTGACCCTTCTCCTTTTATCACCGGCGTATCATAAAACACCGCGATTATCGTTTTGCCGACTGCCGGAACCCCCTCTCTTTATGGTCCATTCAGGTGTTTGCTGAGGGAAGATTTCGCTAAGGATCACCACAGGAAGGCGCGTAAACCCCATAACAGCCAGCAATTATCCGGCCGAAACCCGCAATCAATGACCACCGCACATCACCACCTTCCGTTAAGCGGGTTTACTTTATGGCTGCCGGGTGGCTATTCATTTTCCCGATGGCAATTCCATTGAAATACAATTTCGTTTTCAGTCTTCATTCTGAATTGTACTGAGCCGCGAGCCGGATTAAGTACGGATCTCTGCAATCAGTGTTGGTCGGTGATAAGACACCATCAGGCAACTGCTCACCATTCCTGCCCGCAAGTCTTTTTACGTTATTGTTTCTGCAACAGGCTATTTCACGACATCCGATTATCTGAAAAATAATATTTCTTATCACGGGAGGGTTATTTTTCTGGCAGGAAAAATAAAAAAACAGAACAGCATGTCATCCCGCTTATTTATTCACAAACGATGTTATTTGTTCCTGCCACCACACAACATAAACTCCTTAATTTTCATTGTGTTTGTTGTGTGAAAGCTGGCAAATCAGTGACTGATTTTTTTTATTTCTCCGGCGTGTTTTTATGAAGCCTCACTTAACTACGGAGGTTTTTAATTATGAAAAATTTACAAGATAAAGTTCAGACTACTGCCTGGAGCCGTGCGGATGCACTTAAAGTCAAAGCGGATGATCCTACCACCACTCAGCCAGTGGTCAGCATTGACTTCCCGGTCATGAGCGATGAAGTATTTATCTGGGATACTCTGCCGCTGCGTAAATACGACGGTAACATTGTATCAGTGAATGGCTGGTCAGTTATTTTTACCCTGACCGCAGATCGTCAGCCATCTGAATATCTGGATGCCAACGGTAATTACGACATTTATACGGACTGGAACAACCGTCATGGCCGTGCCCGTATCTGTTACTGGTACTCTAAAGACAGTACTAACTGGACATTTGGCGGACGGGTAATGGCTGAAGGTGTATCACCCACCACCCGTGAATGGGCGGGTACTCCTATCCTGCTGAACGAAGATGGTGATATTGAGCTGTATTACACCTGTGTCACTCCGGGCGCGACTATCGTTAAAGTTAAAGGTAAAATTGCTGCCGATAACCGTGGTGTGACGCTGTCCGGTTTCGAAGAAGTTATCGAGCTGTTTTCTGCCGATGGTTTCTACTACCAGACCGAACAACAAAACCCTTACTGGGGTTTCCGCGACCCGAGCCCGTTCATCGACCCGAACGATGGCAACCTGTATATGGTGTTTGAAGGGAACGTCGCCGGAGAACGCGGTTCACATGTCATTACCAGCGATGATATGGGTGATATTCCCCCGGGTTATGACGATGTCGGTGGTGCACGCTATCAGACCGGTTGTATCGGACTGGCAGCCGCCAAAGATAAAGAAGGTAATGACTGGCAGTTGCTGCCACCGCTGATTACTGCGGTTGGTGTCAATGACCAGACTGAACGTCCGCACTTTGTGTTTAAAGATGGTAAATACTACCTGTTCACCATCAGTCATAAATCAACTTATGCGGATAACCTGACAGGTCCTGACGGTGTATACGGTTTTGTCAGTGATTCACTGTTCGGGCCTTATGAGCCGCTGAACGGTTCCGGACTGGTATTAGGTAATCCGTCCTCTCAGCCATTACAGACCTATTCACACTGTGTGATGCCAAATGGCCTGGTGACATCGTTTATCGATACCGTACCGACCAGCAATGGTGACTACGACGGAGAGTACCGGATTGGTGGTACTGAAGCGCCGACCGTACAAATCAAAATCGAAGGCAACCGTACCTTTATGGTCAAAGAATTCGATTACGGCTTTATTCCGCCAATGGAGAACGTAGTCGTTAAATAACCCCCCCTCTCAATGCTGACGCAGCCAATGCTGCGTCAGCATTTTTCTGCGTTCAGCCATTTTTTTCCCGGTTATTCCGTTTCCTGTTGTTCTCTGCCAGCCCGGTCGCTGCCATAAACAGTTCTTCCCCCGCCGCGCGATTAACCGCTATCCGTATCCGCCAGTCCGCAGGCCACCGGAAAAATCTGCCTGCCAGCGCCGGTCACGAAGCAGTGACAGCAGGGATTACCCGTTGAACGGGTCGCCGGTATATCAGCTCAGGTTCCCCGTTGTGGCAGTCTCTGCCACACGGCGGATAACCGGCGAAATAGCAGTACTCACCGGCCATCGAATACAGTTCTGTTACAACAGGGGGGGATCACAGGCGTGCAGTAAAAAGAGCAGAGTAACCGCTAACTATTCACAGAATAAAGAGAGAGTAAAGGAACAGACGGCAGGCCCGTCGCCTGCCAGTCCTTGTCAGAGATATAACGAAGCTTCACCCATCGGCCGGGTCTTAAAACGCCGGTGAACCCACATATACTGCTCCGGCGCCCGCATAATCTCTTTCTCAATCACACGGTTCATATACGCAGCTGCCAGGGTTTCTGTGGAAGGAAAATCCTGCAACGGGGCTTCGATATGTAATTTATAGCCTCTGCCGTCCGATTTACGTACCAGCGTAATGGTCAGTAATTCTGCGCGGGATAAACGCGACAGCACATAAGTCCCGTTAGTGGTGGCGACATTATCCACCCCGAAAAACGGAACAAACGAACTGCCTTTACTGCCGTAATCCTGATCAGGGGCAAACCATACGGCTTCACCCTGTTTCAGTTTACTGACCATTCCGCGCAGATCCCTGCGGTCAATCATCTCTTTATTCGAGCGCAAACGACCACGGGTCTGTATCCACTCCATCAGCGGATTATTGTGCGGACGATACGTTGCCATCATCGGCTGGCAAATCCCCATCACCCTGCCACCCAGCTCAAGAGACATAAAGTGAACACCCACACACATGACTCCCCGCTGATTAGCCTGAGCCTGTTGCAGATTTTGCAGACCTTCCACCTCAAACCATTTGCGGATTCGTTTATCTGACCAGAACCACGCCATACCGGTTTCGATAAGGCCCAGTCCGAGAGATTCAAAATTTCGTTGCAGAAACTTTTCCTGGTCCTGCTGACTCATCCCCGGAAAACACAGCCGGATATTCTGGCGGGCAATAGATTTACGTCTTTTCAGGAAGGGCTGTGACCATGAACCAAGCGATTTTCCCAGCCACAGTAGCAGCGGATAAGGCAACTGAACAAGGCACCACAAAATGCCCATACCCAGCCATAACATAAAATATTTGGGATTCAGGAAGCTAAGTTTGAATCCACGACTCTTTTTCATACCAGTACCACCAATTCATAAGCAGAGATCGCGCTACGTCCACTAACTAAGACAAGCCCGCGGATAAATAATTCAGAAACCATAATGTAACAATTTAGGTCCGTGACTATCTTTCCGGAAACTAATGGTATGGTCTTTAACGGCGAGATGATATAGGAAATATGAGCAGTTACGAATAATTATTGAATTACCCGCGGTTATTCGCCACCCTGTGGTTACATACTGAGCACTATAGAGATGTATCCGTTTGTTTTATTAAAATATTTATAAAATATGGTTACTATCGGTAAACGTCTGAACAATGACACCCCGACAGGAAGTTTTTATATTACGGTAACGAAACCAGTAAATATCAGCTTCAGATAACGCCGATATGACATTAATGATTTTAATTAATTAAATTCTGATACTTATCAGAACAATATCTTTTTTTTCGCTGCCAGTCCGCCGAAAGCACGGTTGCTGAAGCAGGATGACATCAGGTTTTGTCATACTGCTGTTTGTTCAACAGGTTAACGTTTAATTGTGTAAAGGCTGCCGAATGATCACGTCATATAAATTTTCCGGAGTCGTTGTACTGACCGGGCTGTTATCCGGGCTGGGGGGCATGCTGCTGGCGATGTTATTACACTCAGTACAACATCTGGGTTTTGGCTATAGCCAGCATATGATCATCAGTGCAGAAAGCTTTTTACAGGGTGTCAGTGCTGCAAGCCCTGAACGGCGTGTTACTGCACTGCTGTGCGGTGGTCTGATTGCCGGAATCGGCTGGTGGCTGCTGGCCCGTTACGGTAAACCCAGAGTGTCGGTTGCTGCCGCCGTAAAAGATATCCGCCATCCGATGCCTTTTATTACTACGCTGATCCATGCCTTATTGCAGATTATTACCGTCGGGCTGGGCTCTCCCCTCGGACGTGAAGTTGCCCCGCGGGAAATCGGTGCGCTGGCTGCAACGTCTCTGTCACGGCGTTTTCAGCTGCCGGCGGAACAAAGTAAAGTGATTATTGCCTGCGGTGCAGGCGCAGGTCTGGCCGCTGTCTATAACGTCCCGCTGGCGGGGGCGCTGTTTACCCTGGAAGTACTGTTGGTTTCTTTCCGCGGGTCCTGTGTACTTGCGGCATTGGTGACCTCCGCCATTGCCGCACTGGTTGCCAGTCTCGGTCTGGGAAGCGGCTCTCAGTATCATTTTACAGCGCCTGTCGCGGATCATTCTCTGATACTCTGGGCGATAGTGACATCTCCCCTTTTCGGCTGCGCCGCCCATTTGTTCCGCCGTTACACCGCCCGTGCCCGTCAGGGGGTGAAAACAAACTGGCAAATGCCGGTGTTATGCCTGATGAGTTTTGGACTGACCGGTCTGCTGTCTGTCTGGTTTCCGCAGTTACCCGGCAATGGTAAAGGCCCGACCCAGCTGGCGTTGTATGGTGATCTGAGCGGTATGCTACCAGTCATTTTACTGGTACTGAAAATCATTTTAGTCGGTGCCGTATTACGCGCCGGGGCTGAAGGCGGCGTATTAACCCCCGGCTTTACTCTCGGCGCCCTGCTGGCGAGTATCCTGTTCAGTTGCTGTTCTTCATTTCTGCCGGCCAGCGATCAGGCCGGAATTGCCTTGATCGGTGCCGCAGCCTTTCTTGCATCCTCAATGCAAATGCCACTGACAGCCATTACACTGGCCGCTGAGTTTACCCATGCGGACGGTTCTCTGGTGATCCCGATAATGCTGGCGGTTGGAGGCTCGTTTGCCACCTGTTACGCCATAGAGAAACTAAAATAACGATATTGCTTATCGCGGGGAGGCCGCCCGGAATCCCTGCTGTCTGACGACGCGAAGAGCAGCGCCGCCGGGCCGCTTCCGTTTTCGATGTCCGCCATTCTCAGGCCCGCAACTACCACAGCGGGGCAGCTATCTTATTCCCTGTATTCTGCTGATTTAACCGGCCACAGACGATAAGCCGCTGCCGCCGGGGTGAAACACGCACGGTTCTCCGCGGGCCTGTCACCACCCGTTCCTGTCGAAACTTTGTCCGGCTGATGACGCAGGGTACGGAATTATCCGTGTGCTAATTTCCTGTGCAGTGCTAGAGTTAAACTGACGATAACCAGTGACAGGAGTGGACGTGTTACCTTTTATTACCCCGATTATGGCGCTGGTGATTGGCTGGCGTTTTATTTTACACCTTCCCTTTCCGACAGCCCTCAGAGTCATTCTTTTTATTGCCGTATTACTGGTCGCCGAATGTCATCTGATTTACCGGCTGCTGTTCGGTAATATCTTTTCCCCCGAATTCCCGCAACCAATGATGGTGGCGATCAATGCCCTGTTTGGCGCAGAAATACTGTTCACTTTACTGCTGCTGATACAGGCACTGATCGGCGGCATCGCCCGGCTGGCAGGGCATCCTCTGACCGGACAAATGCCGGTCAGTCACGGACTGCTGATTATTTCTTTGCTGGTCGCCGGTTATGCCGCCTGGCAGGCCGTCAAAGTGCCTGCCGTCAAAAATGTGACAGTCAACATTGCTCACCTGCCCCCGGCATTTGAAGGCTACCGGCTGGTACAGCTGACCGATTTACATGCCAGTTCTCTCTTACGTGCCGGGTGGATGGCGCAGGTGGTACAGCGTACCAATGCCCTGCAGCCGGATTTAATCACCATGACCGGTGATATTGCCGATGGTACTGTCGAAAATCGCCGCGCAGATGTTGCACCGTTAAAACAATTACATGCCAGAGACGGGGTACTGGCAATCCCCGGTAACCATGAGTATTACGTTAATTTTTCCGCATGGATGAAAGAAACAGCCGCTCTGGGAATGCAGGAATTACTTAATCAGTCGGTACGTATCTATCGCGGTAATCAGAGTATTGTCGTAGCAGGGGTTACCGATGAAGCCGCATTACGTTTTTCGCAGCCCGGTCCGGCATTATCAGAAGCCCTGCAGGGCGTTTCTGCCGGTGATACCCTGATTCTGCTCGATCACCGGCCAGTCAATGCCCGGCAGAATGCGGCGGCCGGAGCCGACCTGCAGTTGTCCGGCCATACTCACGGCGGTATGGTCCCGGGGCTGGACTTACTGGTGAAACGGGCGAATCATGGATTTTATTCCGGGGAATACCGGCTGGGCCGGATGCTGCTGTATGTCAGCAACGGGACCGGATTATGGAATGGGTTTGCCCTCAGACTGGGACATCCGTCAGAGATTACCTTATTTACCTTACAGAAAGGCTGATCCTGTACCACAGAGAGACTGTCTGCCGGGAAAAATAGCCCGCCAGTGGTGTCTCTGTCTGACAGGTACACGGGTGGGGCGGATCAGATAAAGGGGTGTTATGAAAGCAGAGTGGTTTTCGGCTATCGCAGATGTGACCTCAGCTGCCATTGCCATTGCAGCAGCGATAATTTCGTATATCGCTATTATGAATGGCAGCAGGCAATGGAACAGAGACCGCTGGGACAGGAAAATAAGGGAGTTAAATGAAACAGCCAGAGATATTATTGATTTTCTGCCGTCGGTAAAAAATGTCGACAGTCGTATCAGCGACGCAGAAACAGCCCGCTATTCGGAGATGATGGCAATCTCACGGTATTATATTCTGATCAGCCAGATAGACTCGGCATTAAGCGAATGTCGTACTGCCGGACAGAAAAATGCTGTATTTTCCCTGCCGGTGCTCGAAGTGATTATCCACCTGGATAAACTGGTAGATCATTTCCCTGAGTTCAGTAATACACAGGATGAAATCAGAAGACAGCTGAAAAGACAGGTGATACCGGAAATAAAGCATGGATAAATATTCTGACAGTCCTGAATTATCATCCCCTTCAGATCAAAGATCATCACGGAGAATTATCATGCGCCCGGCCCTCAGAGAGAAGATTATCAGGATCTGTGAAGCAAAAATCGCCACCAGAGGCAGTACTGCCGGGCTGTCTTTTTATGCTTTCTTTGCTAATAAAAATGATGACCCGCACCTGCTGATGGAGGTCGCCCACTGGTGGATTATGGAGATGAAACTGGATCACTTTGAAAAAGCGGAGAAAATAAAAGCTCTCGTCTCTGCCCTGTAGTTCTTTGCTGAATCCGTCCGATCATCAGACAATGCTGCCAGACGGTACCGCCTGGCGCTGTTCACGCAGGGCATCAGCGCCCGGAAATCTTATTTCACAGCGACAGCTCAGCCGGTTACCGGCATGCCGGCCGTTTGCCGGAAGCTGAACTGCCGCTGTGACGGGCAGACCACCCGGCCGTCACGGGTGACAAAAATAGCTTCAATATCATGGCGGGTTGTCAGCCAGTGACCGGCCCGTTGCAGCCCCATTCCGTACAATTGTGTACTGTGAATTTCGCCGCTGACAGAGTCGGCACTGATCACCGTAACACTGAGTAAATCATTATCCAGCGGATAACCGCTGCGGGGATCGAGAATATGATGATAATGGCGGCCGCCACAAATAAAATAGCGCTCACTGACACCTGAGGTGACTACCGACCGGTCATTCACAGTGATCACGCCCAGTAAGGCCCCGTGTTCAGAAAAGGGCTGACGCAACCCGACTGACCACGCGGTTGCCGGCGCAACCGCCTCTGTCACCCTGATATTCCCCCCCAGGTTAATCAGCGCCTGTCGCGTACCCTGCTGTTGCAGAAACCCGCATACCCTGTCGGCGATATAGCCCTTAGCAATCGCCCCGGCGTCAATTTCCATACCGGGCCGGGTCAGAAAAATCGAACAGCGCTGCCTGTCCAGCACCACTGCCCGCGGGTCACAGAGATTCAGTAACGATTTCAGGGTTGCCGGTGACGGCACAGAATCACCGCTGAAGCCAATTTTCCAGCATTTCACCAGCGGGCCAATGGCGAGATTAAAACAGCCGCCCTGCAGGCTGACCTGATGAGCACAGTCAATCAGCTCAAATACCTGCCGGTCAACACTTACCCCATGCTGCCCCGCCGCGCGGTTCACCGCCATCAGCTGAGAATCTGGCCGGTTAACCGTCAGCAGATTTTCCAGCTGTTGAATGATACGGAAAACCTGCCGTGCCAGTTCAGGCTGATGGCCGGCCAGTTGTAATTCAATATCCGTCCCCATCATTACCGCTCTGTAGCAGTAACTGCCCTGTGTCCTGTCCATTGTTTGTACCCCGTTGCGGTGATCTGCGGGCCTGTCGTCAGTCCTGCTGCTGACGCAGCGCATACCCGGCCGCATTTTCACCCGCCATACGGCCAAAGATAACAATATCTGCCACCGCATTGCCGCCAATCCGGTTACCGCCATGAATACCACCGACCACTTCACCCGCGGCAAATACCCCGGCCAGTGGCTGGCGGTTCTGCCCGAGGACTTCGGCACGGGTATTGATGGTAACGCCGCCCATGGTGTGATGCACCCCGGGAGCGATACGGATAGCATAATAAGGTCCGTGATCCAGCGGCTGCCGCAGTGCCGTGGTACGGCCAAAGATATCTGCCTGCTGATGTGTCACGACACGATTATACTGATCCAGGGTGGTCTGTAACGCAGCAGTATCCATCGCCAGTGCCGCAGCCAGTGCTGCCGGGGTCCCGGCACTGATTACAAAGCCGCGGGCAATATAGGTTTCGGTGGCTTTATTATGCTCACGGATCTGCTGGTCAAAGATAATCCATGCGGCTTTTTCCGGTAAACCAATAATCCTGGCCGAGACCTTATCGCGGGTATCCATTTCGTTGATAAACCGTTGTCCCTGCTGACTGACCAGAATCGCCCCACCGCCACGTATGGCTTCAGAAATCAGGTAGGAGGTTGTCTGTTCGACGGTCGGATGGATTTGTATTTCCCCCATATCCACGGTTCCGGCACCGAGCGTCTGTAGCAGGGCAATACCACTGCCGGTCGCCCCCGGATGATTGGTCGTCACAAACCCTGCCAGATCCGGGCGGTAATGCACCACCATCTGCGGGTTAGCACTGAATCCGCCGGTCGCCACCACCAGGCTGCGGCAACTGATGTCCTGGCTTTCCTGCTGTGCATTCAGCAGGGTTACCCCGCAGACCTGTCCGTCCTGACAGCAAATACCGGTCACACTGGTATCCGTCATAATTTCAATCTCCGGACGCTGCTGAATATTTTTCAGTAAACCACTGACCAGATAGCCCCCGACCGCAGAGGCATCCGCCGGACGGTGGGTTCTGTCAATACTCATCCCCCCTGTGATAGTGATATCACTTAATACAATGCCGCGCTCTGCCAGCCAGTCGATAGCCTGCGGAGCCTGCTCCACAAATTCATGCAGCAATACTGTATTATTTTTCCCCTGGCCGCCGGCCAGAGTTTCCTGATAAAACAGCTCTTTACTGTCGCTGATCCCTTTAAGTGTCTGGAAACGGGTTTCCGCTGCGTTCATGCCGACCGACGCTTTCAGAGTATTCCCGCCGGGGATCGGCATTTTCTCGACAATCAGGACTTTCGCCCCCAGCTCACTGGCCTGAATGGCCGCGGTTAACCCGGCCCCGCCACTGCCAATGACCACCACATCATAAGAGGCTGGCTGACCCCCGTTTTCCTGCTGTAACCTTTGGCGTGCTGAGGTCATCATCACCCTGGCTACCGCTTTTTTAATCTCTTCACTCCGGGTCGTCGCCCCGGTCACCGCATCCACATAAGGACTGTTGGCATCAAGGATCCGCGAGCGCAGTTGCTTAAAATGGGTGGTAAATTCGACATCTTCCGCTGGCGCGGCATCAAGCATCAGATCGGTAATGCGGTCTTCTGACAGGACTACGGTAAGCTGACTGTCCCCTTGATCATCCTGCAGGGTTTCACGGAAGCTACCGGCAGCAAACTTGCCCGTGGCGAGGCTCATATCCCGTACCATGGCGGCAACCTGCGGGAAATACCAGAGCGGTTCAGGGATACATAATGCCTCGCGCTGACGATTATCGATAGTTAATGTCAGGGATTCTCCTGCCAGTAAACGCTGGCTCCAGGCCGGACTGGCAATCGCTGCCCGGCCGACAGCCACCAGAGAATAACCGTGCGAAAAGGCCTGTGTAATATCCTCTGGCCCGGTAACACTGCCCACACCAATTACCGGCACTGTCGCCAGGGCAGCTGAACGCCCTGCCATATATTTATCAATTAATGGCTGCCGGTCAGCGGTATCCACCAGTGAACTGCGCAAAATATGATTCATCGAAAAATGGACATAATCCAGCCCGGCAGAGGCCAGTTTATCCAGCAAATACAAGGTATCGGCAAAGCGAATACCCGGCTGCTCCGTTTCTTCAGGAGAGAAACGGTAACCGATAATAAAGCCCGGTTCTGCATACTGCCTGGCCATCTGACGGGTAATGTCCAGCACCGCCAGCGGAAAACGGGCGCGTTTTTCGCTGTTACCGCCCCATTGGTCATCGCGGCGGTTAGCATGGGGAGAGAAAAACTGCTGAATCAGGTAAGTATTTGCCCCGTGAATTTCCACACCATCAAATCCGGCGGTAATCGCGCGGCGAACCGCCTGGCCGAATTTTTCCACCATACCACTGACTTCCTCAGCCGATAATGCCCGTGGTGTGGCTGCCCCTTCCCGGGGAATAGCAACCGCGGAGGGAGCGACCGGCTGGCGGCCACCAATCAGCAGGGGTTCGCTCATCCGGCCACCGTGATAAATCTGCAATACCGCTTTTGAACCGCGCTGTTTTATCGCGGAGGCTATTTTCTCCAGCCCGGTAATTTTCATGTCACTGTCAATCCCCAGAGCGCCGGGGAAGGCAGGTCCGTTATCTTCCACATAACAGCATTCAACAATAATCACCGCAGCTTCACCGGCACGCTGACGATAATATTCCACCAGTTCACTGGTCACACTGCCATTATAAAATCCGGCACAGGTCGTCATCGGGGCCATCACTAAACGATTTTTCAGCACGGTGCCACAGGACAGGGTTAACGGCTCCGCTAACTGCGGATCAGGATATGTCATGATCTACTCCGGAAAATGTCTGATGCTTTTTATTGCAGAATATCACGGGGATGGTCGGTATTATCGCCCCCGTAACAGATGACCGGATTCAATCACACCCCCCGGTAAAAACTTATGACATACATTAATTAAACTCAAAAAAAAGAGTTTTAAATATATTGATTATCTGGTCCGGCCTGATAAATACCAATCAGGTTATTTAGTTCAGATTAACAAGCGAATTACAAACAAACAACAAGATAAACTGACCGGTAAGGTTAACAGATCCTCTAATTAACTACTTTTATCTATAATAAAACTGACAGGCAGTTTTTTATTCTGCCAGATATTGATTAACCCTGAAAGTCGCTACAACACCTCGAATTTAAAAATATAATTTAAAAAATAAAATTTTAATTCCAGTTCGTTGATCAGGATCAACGGCTAAAAAAAGAGAGCGCCGATGATATAAACACTTTATCTGTCAGTCAGATGAGGTACTATGCCGGATATAATTACAAGCGCTATTTCAACGGCTTCCGCTCATACGGAATAAAACTATCGCCGGAAATGCAATATTACCTGTACGCTGCTACCTTAATATTTAAACTACTAACAGAAAAAGACGATGAACGTAAAATTAAATACTGCACCGCCGCTGAACGGGTCTCCCCCTGCCGCAGGCAAAAAAAACCGTTTGATATTGTTGCTGCTGCCAATAATTGTTGCACTGTTGTTATTAGCTGTACCGGTGCCGGCAGGACTTCCTCCTTATGCATGGCATTTCTTCGCTATTTTCGTCGGGGTGATTGTCGGGTTGATTTTTGAGCCGTTACCCGGGGCAGTGATTGGTCTGACCGGCGTAGTCGTGATTGCACTGTTCAGTCAGTGGCTGCTGTTCAGCCCGGAACAACAGGCTGCTGCCGGGTTTAAACTGGCCGGACAATCATTTAAATGGGCCGTCAGTGGTTTCGGGAATTCCACTGTATGGCTGATTTTCGGTGCCTTTATGTTTGCTGCCGGTTATGACAAAACGCAGTTCGGCCGTCGTCTTGCCCTGATACTGGTGAAATACCTGGGGCGCCGCAGCCTGACTCTCGGTTATGCCATCACCTTTGCTGATTTACTGCTGGCCCCTTTTACGCCTTCCAACACCGCCCGTAGCGGGGGCACCATCTACCCGATTATTGCCAACCTGCCGCCATTGTATGACTCTAAGCCTAATGACCCCAGCGCCAGGCGGATCGGCTCTTATCTGATGTGGGTCGCCATTACCGCGGCCTGTATTACCAGCTCTATGTTTCTGTCTGCTCTGGCCCCCAACTTGCTGGCCCTGGCGCTGGTTAAAAGTATCACCGGTATCACGATTTCCTGGGGTAACTGGTTTATCGCCTTTCTGCCGGTCGGAGTGATCCTGATTCTGGTGATGCCGTTGCTGGCGTATCTGTTTTATCCGCCGGAAGTCAAAGTCAATGATGAAGTCCCCCGCTGGGCAACCCGTGAGCTGGAGAAACTCGGCAGACTGTCGCGTAACGAAATTCTGCTACTGGTCTTTGTCTGCGCTGCTCTGGCAATGTGGATCTTTGCCACCCGCTGGATTGAACCGGCGATGGCTGCCATGCTGGTCATTACCCTGATGTTATGGACCGGGGTACTGAACTGGAGCGATATCACCGGTAATAAAGCCGCCTGGAATACCTTTGCCTGGTTTGCCACCCTGGTCGCCCTGGCTGATGGCCTTTCCTCCACCGGATTTATTAGCTGGCTGGGTAAAGAAGGCGGGGCACTGATGGGCGGAATATCGCCGGGCGTCGCCAGCCTTATCTTAGTGGTGGCGTTCTTTTTGCTGCACTATCTGTTCGCCAGTACCACGGCACATACCACCGCTCTGCTGCCGGCGATGCTGACCATTGCCGCCACTATCCCGGGCCTGGATATGCAGGTTTTTTGTCTGATGATGGTCACATCCCTGGGGATCATGGGGATTATCACCCCTTACGGTACCGGACCAAGCCCGATATACTATGGCAGCGGCTATCTGCCAACCGCCGATTACTGGCGTCTCGGGACCATTTTCGGGGCTATCTTTCTTGCGGCCCTGCTGCTTATCGGCTATCCATGGATGGCGATGGTCTTCGGCTGACAGATCGGGTTTATCGCTGCAGGTATTAATGCGTTAAATGATTATCCCTCCGCGACCGCTATCAGCGGGTGGCGGGGGGACATAATAATTACCATCAGTATTTTGCGAAGCGCAACGGTATCCCGTTGCTGCCGATTAAGTGAGAAAACATGTCGAATACACCTTTCCATTATCAGGACCCTTTTCCGGTCACCGAAGATCAGACTGACTATTACCTGCTGAGCAGTGATTATGTCTCAGTTGCCAGTTTTGACGGCGAAGAGGTGATCAAAGTCGCCCCGGAAGCACTCACCCTGCTGGCTCAGCAGGCATTCCATGATGCATCATTTATGCTGCGTACCGCCCACCAGCAACAGGTGGCGGCTATTCTTGCTGATCCTGAAGCCAGTGAAAACGATCGCTATGTCGCCTTACAATTTCTGAGAAATTCAGAGATTGCTGCCAAAGGTATTCTGCCAACCTGTCAGGATACGGGAACCGCGATCATTATGGGCAAAAAAGGCCAGCGGATCTGGACCGGTGGCGGTGATGAAGCCAGCCTGTCCCGCGGCGTATTTAATACTTTCCGGCAGGATAATCTGCGTTATTCGCAGAATGCTGCACTGGACATGTATAAAGAAGTGAATACAGGCACCAACCTGCCGGCGCAGATTGATCTGTACAGTGTCGATGGTGATGAATATAAATTTCTCTGTATCGCCAAAGGCGGCGGTTCAGCGAACAAAACCTATCTCTATCAGGAAACCAAGGCACTGCTCAGTCCCGGTAAACTGCAACAATACCTGGTGGAGAAAATGCGCACTCTCGGCACTGCGGCCTGCCCGCCCTACCATATTGCCTTTGTGATCGGCGGTACCTCCGCCGAAAGTACCCTGAAAACGGTGAAACTGGCATCCACCCATTATTACGACGGACTGCCAACTGAAGGTAATCACTATGGACAGGCTTTCCGTGATACGGAACTTGAACAGGCGTTGTTAAAAGAAGCTCACAGCCTCGGGCTGGGTGCACAATTCGGTGGTAAATATTTTGCCCATGATATCCGGGTCATCCGCCTGCCACGCCACGGCGCCTCCTGTCCGATAGGAATGGGGGTGTCCTGTTCCGCGGACCGGAATATTAAAGCCAAAATTAATCGCCAGGGGGTGTGGATTGAAAAGCTGGAACATAATCCGGCCAGACTGATCCCGGAACATCTGCGCCGGGAAGGCGAAAGTACGGTAGTGGATATCGACCTTAACCGGCCGATGAAAGAGATACTCGCCCTGCTGACACAGTATCCGGTCTCTACCCGGCTGTCACTGAACGGCACCATTATTGTGGCGCGTGATATTGCCCATGCGAAGCTGAAAGAACGGCTGGATAACGGCGAAGATCTGCCGCAATACATCAAAGATCATCCGGTATATTATGCCGGCCCGGCCAAAACACCGGCTGGCTATGCCTCCGGCTCCCTCGGCCCGACCACCGCCGGGCGTATGGACTCTTATGTTGATCTGCTTCAGGCCCATGGCGGCAGCATGATTATGCTGGCAAAAGGTAACCGCAGTCAGCAGGTTACCGATGCCTGTCAGAAACATGGCGGATTTTATCTTGGCAGTATCGGCGGACCGGCAGCGGTACTGGCACAACAGAGCGTAAAAAGCCTCGAGTGTGTCGAATACCCGGAACTGGGTATGGAAGCCATCTGGAAAATTGAAGTACAAAACTTCCCGGCATTTATTCTGGTAGACGATAAAGGAAACGACTTTTTCAGCCAGATCCTGCAAAACCAGTGTGCCGGTTGCGCAAAATAACCGCAAACAATCACGGCCTGCTTTCCCGCAGGCCGTTTCCGCAATAACGGGTAACCCCTGCCCGCAGTAATGTAATATTCTCCGCGACGTTTTTTCCGTGACTGTCGTGTAATGTTCTACACTGACAACCACACCCTTGAGAGGAGAACATCATGAGCAAGATTAAAAGCTACGCCGCAGCAGAAGCTGGCGCAGAACTGGAACTGTATGAATTTGATGCCGGCGAGCTTGCTGCCGAAGATGTTGAAGTCAAAGTAGAATACTGCGGTATCTGCCACTCGGATTTGTCGATGATCGATAATGAATGGGGAATTTCACAATATCCGCTGGTTGCAGGCCACGAAATTGTCGGCCGTGTCCACGCTCTGGGCGCAGCCGCACAGAGCAAAGGCCTGAAAATCGGCCAGCGGGTCGGCATTGGCTGGACAGCCCGCAGCTGTGGTCACTGTGACGCCTGTATCAGCGGCAGTCAGAGCAACTGTCAGCAGGGCAGCGTACCCACTATCCTGAACCGTGGTGGCTTTGCCGAGAAGATCCGTGCCGACTGGCAGTGGGTGATCCCGTTACCGGAAGCGCTGGATATCGAATCTGCCGGCCCGCTGTTGTGCGGCGGTATTACGGTATTCAAACCGTTACTGCAGCACCATATCACCGCGACCAGCCGTGTCGGCGTGATCGGGATTGGCGGGCTGGGACACATTGCCATCAAGTTACTGCATGCAATGGGCTGTGAGGTGACCGCGTTTAGCTCATCACCGTCGAAAGAAGCGGAAATTCTGGCGATGGGGGCGGATAAAGTGGTTAACAGCCGTGATCCTGAAGCACTTACAGCACTGGCGGGTCAGTTCGACCTGATCATTAATACCATCAATGTGTCTCTGGACTGGATGCCGTATTTCCAGGCGCTGGCTTACAATGGCAGTTTCCATACCGTCGGCGCCGTAATGAAACCGTTTGAAGTCCCGGCCTTTACCCTGATTGCCGGTGACCGCAGCCTTTCCGGTTCTTCGACCGGTTCTCCTCACGAGCTGCGCAGTCTGGTAAAACTGGCGGCCCGTTCCGGCGTCAAACCACAGACCGAACTGTTCCCGATGTCAAAAATCAATGAGGCTATTCAGCATGTCCGTGACGGTAAAGCCCGTTACCGTGCAGTACTGAAAGCTGATTTCTGATATTTCAGCGGCCCGTCTTGCGGGCCGCAATCTCAGTGATTACTCTCCGGTTTTACCGGCTGTTTCAATGGCAGCCACCACCTGAAACCGGCTGTCGGCCGGTCACCTCCCGGCAATCCTATGGTTCGTCTCTTCCCGGTGATGCAAGTTCCCCCCGATACGGCAAGGGCCAGCGGCAGTTTTAGCTGATCATAAAAGTGCAGCAGTTCTCCGGCTAAAACATTTATCCGCTCCGCCCCCGGCAATAATGCTATCCATCCCCCCGATGAAAGGCGTTGCTCACTGGCCCTGCGGCTGTTCACCTAATACACCGGGACTGTCAGCAGTAAGTCCCGCCGTTCTGCGGCCATTTTCAGGCCCGCGCTCTGTCGGCAAAAAGCCGGGAATTTATAAGTAATAATTAACCGTTATATCCTGATTTTTCACCGCGACAACCGGCTAACCTCATCACACTTCCCGTTATTTCACGGGGTCTTCCGGCAGTAAGGCAATGATTAGCAAAAAATGTGCAGAGTAATGCACCAATCAGCATTAAATAAATACCCGTCGTCTGGTTATAGTTTTGAAAAAATTACTCACCGGTTACTTACTATGCCAAGAAATGAACAACTGTCGCTGGGGGCTTTTATTCATCCGGCCGGGCATCATGTCGCGGCCTGGCGCCACCCACAGGTGGCCCCCGATCCGCTGGATATTCAGCAGTATATTCAGATTGCGAAAACGGCCGAACGCGCCTGTTTTGATATGCTGTTTTTTGCCGACAGTCTGGCGGTGTTCGATTCTGTCGAAGCCCATAAGATGGCCCGTTCCAACTATTTTGAACCGGTCACATTACTGGCATCGCTGGCGGCGGTGACGCAACATATTGGTCTGATTGCGACCGCGACCACCAGCTACAACCAGCCTTATCATATCGCCCGGCAGTTTGCCTCACTGGATCACCTGTCCGGTGGCAGAGCGGGCTGGAATCTGGTGACATCCGATGCCGCCAATGAAGCCGCTAACTTTAACCGGCACCAACACTTCAGCCATCAGGAACGTTACCTGCGTGCCGCCGAATTTTACCGGGTGGTGGAAGGTTTGTGGAATAGCTGGGAAGACGATGCCTTTATCTATGATAAGGCTTCAGGTCAGACCTACCGTCCGGAAAAAATGCATCCCTTACATCACCGTGGTGACTATTTTCAGGTCAGCGGGCCATTAAATATTGCCCGTTCCCCACAGGGTAAACCCGTGGTCGTGCAGGCAGGTTCCTCGGAGGCCGGTAAGGCCCTGGCGGCAAAAACGGCCGATCTGGTATTTACCGCACAGTCTGATCTGAAAAAAGCTAAAGAGTTCTATCAGGACGTCAGGCAGCGCCTCAGTGCCTGCCAGCGTCCCGAAAACAGTCTGAAAATTATGCCGGGCGTACTGCTGGTCACCGGCCAGTCCCGGCAGGAAGCCGAAGAAAAGTATCAGCAATTCCAGCAACTGGTTCAGCCGGAGGTCGGTATCGCGTTATTAGGCAGAATGCTGGGTAATTTTGACCTGTCCGGCTATCCGCAGGATCAACCGCTGCCTGAACTGCCGCTGTCAGATTCAGGGCAGCAGAGCCGTCAGGCTCTGCTACGGGGGATCGCCGCCAGCGAAAACCTGACGCTGGCTGAGCTGGGCCTGCGTATTGCCGGTGGCCGCGGTCACCACACGGTAATCGGGACCGCGCAACAAATTGCCGACGAGCTTCAATGCTGGTTCGAAGAATATGCCGCGGATGGTTTCAATATTATGGTCCCGCACCTGCCTGCCGGACTGGACGATATTGCCCGGACGGTTATTCCCGAATTACAGCGCCGGGGGCTGTTCAGAAAATCCTACCAGGGAAAAACCCTGCGCAGTCACCTGGGGCTGACACCACCACCTTTTCATCCGCCTTTTGAGAGTCAGTAACATGAGTTATCAGCCAGCAGAACAACGTTATCAGCACATGTCCTATCCGCATTGCGGCAACAGTGGTTTAAAACTGCCGCGCATTTCTCTCGGACTGTGGCAGCACTTTGGTGATAACAGTACCCGCGAACAACAGCGAAGTTTACTGCGCTGTGCCTTTGACGCCGGTATCACCCATTTTGACCTGGCAAATAACTATGGCACACCCTATGGCAGTGCCGAACAAAATTTCGGAGAAGTGTTTCGTCGTGATTTTCGTCCCTTCCGCGATGAACTGATTATTTCCACCAAAGCGGGTTACGATATGTGGCCGGGGCCTTACGGCCAGGGAGGCAGCTCGCGGAAATACCTGCTTGCCAGCCTGAATCAGAGCCTGCAACGCCTCGGCCTGGAGTATGTCGATATCTTCTATTCCCACTGTTATGACCCCGCCACGCCACTGGAAGAAACGGCTTCCGCCCTCGCCAGCGCCGTGACACAGGGTAAAGCACTGTATGTCGGGATCTCCTCCTATCCGTCAGCAGAAACCGGTGAAATAGCCCGGTTACTGCAACGGTGGCATATTCCTTTGCTGGTCCATCAGCCTGCTTATAACCTGTTTAACCGCTGGGTCGAAGACAGCCTGCTTGAGACCTGTGCCCGGCAGGGAACAGGGATTATCGCCTTCAGCACCCTCGCTCAGGGACTGCTGAGCGGAAAATACTCCGCCAGTACCCCGGCTGCCCTGCGCCGTCATAGTATTGATCAGCGTGAACTGAGTGCGGAAAACTTTGCCCGCATTGCCGGGCTGGAAAATATTGCCCGACAGCGTGGTCAGTCATTACCGCAGATGGCACTGGCATGGGTACTGCGCCAGCCACAGATCAGCTCCGCACTCACCGGCGTCAGTTCACCGGAACAATTACTGCATAACCTCGGGGCATTGCAAAATATCCGCTTCAGTGAAGAAGAACTGCGGGATATCGACCATTTCGCTATCGACGGCAGCAGCCAGTTTGGCCGAATCAACGACCGACAGACGGAGGGCTGATGTTTACACTGCTGACAACGTTCGCCACATTATTACTGATTATCCTGATCTCTTACTGGCTGACCCGGCGGTTTAAACATACCACCGCACGGGAGTACTTTATGGCCAGCGGCAAACTGAGTTTCGGCTTTATTGCCGGTTCCATGATGCTGACCAATGTTTCCGTCGACCAGCTGATCGGTCTGAATGGTGATGCCTACCTGCATAATCTGAGTGCGGTCGCCTGGGAAGCTACAGCGATTATTGCCATTATCGCCCTGGCACTGTTCTTCCTGCCGCGCTATATGCAGGGCGGGTTTACCACCCTGACGGAATTTATTGAATCCCGATATGATAAAACAGCGCGCAAAATTGTCAGTGTATTACTGCTGATGACCTATACCCTGGTGCTGTGTCCCTCGTCGTTATACCTCGGGGCACTGACCCTGGAAAAAATATTTAATATTCAACAGGCGCTGGGGGTCAGCTACCAGACCAGCATGATCCTGATGATTTGCCTGACCGGCTTTATTGGTACCGCCTATGCGGTACTGGGAGGGCTGCGGGCTATCGCCGTCTCCGATACCATTAACGGGGTGTTTCTGATCGTCATCATTCTGCTGGTGCCAGTACTTGGTTTCCTCGCTCTTGGTCACGGGCACCTGCTGGCCGGAATGCAGGAGTTACTGCGACAGAATCCGCAAAAACTGAATATGATTGGTAATAATCATGACAGCGTGCCTTTCAGTACCCTGTTTACCGGCATGATCTTTGCCAACCTGTTCTACTGGTGTACTAACCAGGCAATTATGCAGAAAAGCCTTGCAGCACGCTCGCTGCAGGAAGCCCAGAAAGGGATCCTGCTGACCGGTGCCTGTAAGCTGGTGCTGCCGTTACTGATGATGTTACCGGGAATTATTGCGTGGCATTATTTTCATGGCCATCCCCTGACCTCTTCCGACCTGGCCTATCCTTCGCTGATTGCGGCATTACTTCCCTGGTGGCTGAAAGGCTTTTTTGTCGCCATCATTCTGGGAGCAGTAATGAGCCACTTTAATGCCATTATTAATGCCTCTGCCACGTTGCTGACTTATGATTTTTACCTGTCATACCGGCCAAAGGCCACAGACCATCAGCAGGTACGCTTTGGTAAGCAGATGAGTTTACTGGTTGCGTTAATCTCCATCGCCTGTGCTCCGCTGTTAATGGATGCACCGGAGGGCATCTATACATTACTGCGGCGTTTCACCGGTTTCTTTAATATGCCGGTGATTGCTGTCGTGCTGTTTGCTTTTATCGTCGCCCGCCCGCCGGCTATTGCTGCCAGAATTGTGCTGATATCACATGCTCTGATATACGGTATTTTTATTCTGGGGCTGAATGTTGATGCCCGCTGGGGGATCAGCTTTATTCATCTGATGGGGATCTTGTTTGCCGGTGAGATGTTACTGTTGTTTATTCTGCACCGTTACCTGCCCGGCAAGACAATACCGCCGATCACTGCCACCGGTAAGGAGCTGGTTAGCTGGCAGTATGCGGTTCCTGTCAGTGTGGTGCTGGTCGCCGCACTGATCAGTCTTTATCTGACCTTCTCTCCGCTGGGGATCGTCAGCGGGCATCTGACCTCTGGCTGGTATCTGTCAATGGGCCTGCTCTGGACACTGGCGTTAGTGATTGCCGGCCGCAGCCATCTTCGCCATAAACCGTTATTATCATCCCGCACCCGTCAGGGCAGCCTGCCACTGGATAATAATTAACGGTGTTCAGGGCGGCAGTACTGGTATCAGGTACGTCACAGGGCTGCCGTCAATATTCAGGGACAACCAATGGGGCCGGAGGTGTTTATCACCGCCCCCTGTAACACGGACCGGTTGTCGCCGGTCCGCCAGAGGTTCGCAGCATCAGCCGGTCGCAGAAGAACCATAAACTCCCGGCAATCAAAGGTTTTCAGCAGCGGCGGGACATTATTTTTCAAAGGCAGGTTTCAGGCTGATATGGGCGATAAGCCCGGTCAGTGACAGAACCATCACCGAGCGAACTATCTGCTGATAGCGTTGCTGTTGCATAATATTTAATTCCTTATCCTCACTGACAAAATCGGCAGGCGGCGGAATAGTCACACAATGCAGTTCAGCAAAAGGCCCGAGAACTTTATCATCAGTAAAACTGTACTCGGTGCCGTCATGATTCAGGGCTTCACGCAGTGTCATAAGCCGTTCACAGTCTTCATACTCAGCGCGATTAATGACCCCCAGGCCGTAAATCAGTTTCAGGCGTACCGATAACTCCCCCAGCGGGCCATTACCCAGCAATAAAGGCCCGACCGCATACTTGACCGCATAATCATCTTTACGGAATACTTTGACCAGCAGAACATTCACGGCTTCCGACAGCATTTCAATGGCGGCGATCAGAAAACTTCTGACAGACTGCCCGCTATTCAGCCGTTCCAGCACCCGGTTTTCAAAAGCCTGCGATTGTTCCATTGGTCCCTGCATATCACCCCGGTCGTCTGATAATACCCGCAAGGGCACAGTAAGACTGTGCCCTGAATATTTATATATCAGGAATAAGGGGCCGATTATACCATAGCGTTCCGGGCCGCCACTATCGCCCTGACAAGCTCACTGTCAGCCTCCAGCCCGGAGATTTCAGCCAGGGTGGCAGCAACACCCTGTTTCTTCAGCAAACTGGCCAGCTCATACGACTGAGGATCCTGCTCACTGTGGAAGTGTAATGCCGCAGCTACCCCCGTAATCAGATGTTTCTGTGGCAGTTGATATTCGAGGGTGCCGAGTATCGGTTTAATCAGCCGGTCACCGGCACTGAGTTTGCGCAATGGCTGACGCCCTACCCGCTCCACATCATCATCCAGGCAGGGATTCTCAAACCGACCGAGAATACTGCGGATATAAGCCGCATGCTGGTCAGCATCGAAAGCATAACGACGGATCAGCACCGCGCCGCTTTCCTCCATCGCGCCCTGCACTGTCCGACGGATATGCGGATCCAGCACCGATTCGCGGATAGTTTTGTGCCCCGCCAGGTGACCAAGGTAAGCCGCGATCGCATGGCCGGTATTCAGTGTGAACAACTTTCTTTCGACAAACGCCATAAGATTGTCGGTCAGCGTCATCCCCGGAACTAACGGAAACTCGCCTTTCAGCCGGGTCTTATCGACAATCCATTCACTGAAACTTTCAGCAGTCACTGCCAGAGGATCACCGCCGGCGAGGGCAGGCAGGACAATACGGTCAACCGCAGAATCAGCAAACCCCGTATGTTGCTCAACCCATGGCTGATAATCCGCTGGCAGCGCGGCCATAACACAGGCTTTTAGCCTGGTGGTGGCCGATAACTGGTTTTCACAGGCAATAATATTCAATGGCCGGTGATTGCCATTCTCCTTACGACGCATAAGCCCCGTAGCCAGGGTTGCGGCAACAGCACCGAGAACCTGAGCACCGACGGCGGTGGTAATCAGATCCGCTGAAGCAATTAAATCCATGATTGCTTCGCTGGTACTGTTGACCGCCCTGACCCCCGTGACAACAGAGAGTTGCGGTTTCTCGCCGGCGATTTGCACCGGATATTCTCCGCGGCGGTTCAGTTCATCCACCACCCGCTGATTAATATCGGCAAAAATCAGTTCTGCCCCCGCTTCTGCCAGCAATTTCCCGATAAAACCACAGCCAATATTACCGGCACCAAAGTGTAATGCTTTCATAGTACGTCCTTTTACAGTCACAATCAGAATCAGCAGCAGATTGCGCAGCCGTATCCCTGCCACGCCGCTGCGCCTTGCATGGATATCAGGTTTCAGCTGGCGGGCTTATCCGCCAGCAGTGCCAGAACTTCCGGCACACTTTGGGTGGTAGCCAGCCGGGTGATGATGTGTTCGTCATCCAGAGCTGTCGCCAGCCGGGAGACCACCTGAATGTGTTCGTCATTACGCGCAGCAATACCGATCACCAGCCGCGCGATATCCTGCGGCTGGTCACCGAAGTGCACCCCGTCAGGGTACTGGCAGAACACTATCCCGGTTTTCAGCACACGATCTTTGGCGGCTACTGTGCCGTGTGGCACCGCAATCGATTCTCCGAGGTAGGTTGACGCCAGGGTTTCCCGTTCCAGCATGGCTGCCACATATTCCGGCCGGACATAGCCTCTTTTCACCAGTTGTTCACCGGCAAAACAGATAGCCTGTTGTTTAGTCTCAGCGTAATTGCCCAGCAGCACATCACCGGCAGATAGCCGGAAAGAGGGCCCCGGATGTTGTCCGCCACTGTTGTCAGCGACCCGGCTTAGCGGCTCAGCCTGCGGGCTGACCAGCTGCAAACGGACAGCCAGATCCTGATACAGATCGCTGTCAAGGAAACGGGTCAGAGAAATATGCCGGGCCTGAGGTGCCTGGCGCATCGCCCGTTCAGTCAGTTCACGGTGGGTAATGACCAGGTCCGCATCCTCCGGCAGGCTATTGATTGCAGCATGGGAGACAGAAATATGCGTCAGACCGGCATCAGTGATTTTTTTACGCAACATCCCGGCCCCCATCGCACTGGATCCCATCCCTGCATCGCAGGCGACGATGATCTGGCGAACATGCCGGAGATCATCCGGCAGCGATATCTCTGCTGAGACCTGCTGGCCGGTTTTCATGGCCCGCACGCGACGGGAAGCGGCATCCATATCCTGCTCTCTGACTTTCCCTGTTTTCAGCAGGATGACGGCAATAATAAAAGACACCAGAAATGCTGTGATAATGGCGGCAATATTGGCAAAGTAAGCGCCTTTAGGCGTCATTGCCAGTACCGCCAATACCGAGCCAGGCGAGGCCGGAGAAACCAGCCCTCCGTCCAGCAACGCCAGGCTAAATACACCACTTACCCCGCCACAGATCACCGCAAGGATCAGCCGCGGATTCATCAGTACATATGGGAAATAAATCTCGTGGATCCCCCCGAAAAAGTGGATGATGGCTGCGCCTCCGGCAGACTGCCTGGCATTTCCGCGGCCAGACAGCATATAGGCCAGTAACACTCCCAGTCCGGGACCGGGGTTGGCTTCAATCAGAAAGAACAGGGATTTACCGGCCTCACTGGCCTGCTGGATCCCCAGCGGGGAGAATATCCCGTGGTTAATCGCATTATTCAGAAACAGGATTTTCGCCGGTTCAACAAAGACAGAAGTAAGGGGCAGCAGACTATTCTGCACCATCAGATTAACCCCTGATGCAAGCAGGCGAGACAGCCCCTCAGCCAGTGGCCCGATGGCCAGGAAGGCCAGAATAGCCAGTAACATACCGATAATTCCGGCGGAGAAATTATTGACCAGCATCTCAAAACCGCTTTTAATTTTATCGTCCGTATAACGGTCAAAGATTTTGATTATCCGGCCGCCCAGCGGACCCGCGATCATCGCCCCGAGGAACATTGGCATATCCGCCCCGGCGATAACGCCCATCGTGGTAATCGCCCCGACCACCCCGCCACGCTCTCCCCCGACAAGACGACCGCCGGTATAACCAATTAATAAAGGCAGCAGATAGGTAATCATCGGCGAAACAAGTTTCGCCAGGGTCTGACTGGGTAACCAGCCGCTGGGAATAAACAGCGCGGTAATCATCCCCCAGGCGATAAAGGCACCGATATTTGGCATTACCATATTGCTTAAAAAGCGGCCAAAGCTTTGTATTTTTATTCTGATAGCTGATGAAAACATATAAATATTCCTTATAAATATGCACCAACACATAAAAAGGCACGGGAATGTACTGTCCTGCAGATATCAGCATGACATCTCCGGGAGTGATCACTCTGGCGGACTCTATCACGCAGATCTGGCGGCGCATATTCGGGTTAAATAATGTGATATGTATCACCATAAAGCGCCGTGAAGAGGGGGTGAATTAGTGATATGAATCACATTAAAAGATAATATTGCAGAGCAATATGCGGATTATTTTTACAAAATCCTGTTTTTATGTGATTTAAATCACATTTTCTTCTTATTTATTTTATTTTGATTTGTGATCTGATTAACAATTTATTTTTAGCCATCATGCGCCGCTTCACATTTTTATTCTGGCCAGTCAGCAGCCTGTATCCGCCGCGGAAATGTAAGGGTGTATGATTATTCAGACCGGATACTCCGGTTAATTTAAATCAGAAAAAATAATCGATTTACTGATTAGTCTTGTCTGCCGTGGCACTTTTGTCAGAGTCCGGCAGCACTGGCCGTTCCGGCTGCGATCTGAATCACAGAAAACCGCCGGCGGCCGCGGGCAGAAAACCACTCAGGACCTCCGGTAACCGCTCTGCCACGCATATTGCCACTCAGCTATTTTTATTCCCGCCGCCTGCAAAAAATCGCCAGGATATTCTGACCGGTAAAGGAATATCCGGCTCAGGGGCGCTGCGGTGCCCCGGGGATTCCCTCGTATAACACAATATAAAACAGCAGGTTAATCATGGATAAACATAAAATTCTCAGGCACATCCCCTGGGCGGTGTTAGGGGTCATTGGTGCGTTTTGCCTTGCTGTGGTGGCATTACGGCGCGGTGAACATGTCAGTGCTATGTGGCTGGTGGTCGCCTCCGTTTCGGTCTATCTGGTGGCATACCGCTATTACAGTCTGTATATCGCGCAAAAAGTGATGCAGCTGGATCCTTCCCGCGCCACCCCTGCCGTGATGAACAATGACGGCCTTAATTATGTTCCGACCAACCGCTATGTCTTATTTGGTCACCATTTTGCGGCTATCGCCGGGGCCGGCCCGCTGGTCGGGCCGGTTCTGGCTGCACAAATGGGCTATTTACCCGGCACTCTGTGGCTGCTGGCCGGTGTGGTACTGGCCGGTGCGGTACAGGACTTTATGGTGTTGTTTATCTCTTCGCGCCGTAATGGCGCATCCCTCGGCGAGATGATCAAACAGGAAATGGGGCCGGTGCCGGGTACCATCGCTCTGTTTGGCTGTTTTCTGATTATGATCATTATCCTCGCTGTACTGGCGCTGATTGTGGTTAAAGCACTGGCCGAAAGCCCGTGGGGAGTATTTACCGTCTGTGCCACCGTGCCGATAGCGCTGCTGATGGGCGTATATATGCGCTATATCCGCCCCGGCCGGGTACTGGAAGTCTCGGTCATCGGGCTGGTATTACTGGTGCTGTCTATCTGGTTTGGCGGTGTCATTGCCAGTGACCCTTACTGGGGACCGGCACTGACATTTAAAGACACCACTATTACCTATGCACTGATTGGTTATGCTTTTATCTCCGCTCTGTTACCTGTCTGGCTGATCCTCGCCCCGCGTGACTATCTGGCAACCTTCCTGAAAATCGGGGTGATTGTCGGTCTGGCGATCGGGATCGTGATCCTGAATCCGGATCTGAAAATGCCGGCGATAACTCCGTTTATCGACGGCAGCGGCCCGTTATGGAAAGGCGCTCTGTTTCCGTTCCTGTTTATTACTATTGCCTGTGGTGCGGTTTCCGGTTTCCATGCACTGATAGCTTCCGGCACCACACCAAAATTACTGGCTAACGAAAAAGATGCCCGGCTGATCGGTTACGGTGCCATGCTGATGGAATCGTTTGTCGCGGTCATGGCACTGGTTGCTGCCTCAATTATCGAACCGGGTCTCTATTTCGCCATGAACACTCCGCCGGCAGGGCTGGGCTTTACCATGCCTAATCTGCATCAGCTGGGGGGAGAAAATGCGCCACTGATTATGGCACAACTGAAAGACGTGACAGCACAGGCCGCCGCCACAGTCAGTTCCTGGGGATTTGTGATTTCACCGGAGCAAATCCTGCAAACGGCCAAAGATATTGGTGAGCCTTCGGTGCTTAACCGCGCCGGGGGAGCACCTACCCTGGCGGTAGGTATTGCCGATGTATTCCACAAGATTATGCCACTGGCCGATATGGGCTTCTGGTATCACTTCGGGATCCTGTTTGAAGCCCTGTTTATCCTGACAGCACTGGATGCAGGCACCCGATCCGGACGCTTTATGTTGCAGGATCTGCTGGGTAATTTTGTACCTTTCCTGAAAAATACCCGCTCCCTGCCCGCAGGAATAGTGGGTACTGCCGGCTGTGTCGGACTGTGGGGTTATCTGCTGTATCAGGGGGTTGTGGATCCGCTGGGTGGCGTGAAAAGCCTGTGGCCGCTGTTCGGTATTTCGAACCAGATGCTGGCGGCCGTCGCCCTGATGCTGGGTACTGTGATCCTGATTAAAATGAAACGTACCCGTTATATCTGGGTAACCACCATCCCCGCAGTCTGGCTGCTGATCTGCACCACATGGGCTTTAAGTATGAAACTGTTCAGCGCTAATCCGCAACTGGAAGGCTTTTTTTATATGGCACGGGAATACCAGGCGCGGATAAATGACGGCAGTGCACTGAGTGCTGCTCAGATAGCGAATATGCAACAGATCGTACTGAATAATTACACCAATGCCGGCCTGAGTATTCTGTTCCTGCTGGTGGTGTACAGCATTATGTTCTACGGGGTGAAAATCTGGCGTCAGGCGGCGAAAAACCCTCAACGCAGCGATAAAGAAACCCCTTATGTTCCCGTCCCGGAAGGGGGGGTGAAAACCTCCTCCGGCCATTAAGCGACCGAAGGCTCGCCGTAATATGCGGGCCGTTATTATCAGGAGACACGATGTTTGGTAAAGCAGGCTCTGCATCAAAATATCTGGGGCAGGCGGCAAGAATGCTGGTAGGTGTCCCGGATTATGACAACTATGTTGAACATATGCGCAACCGTCACCCTGATTTGCCGGCGATGAGTTATGAAGAATTTTTTCGTGAACGTCAGCAGGCAAGGTATGGCGGAGACGGTAAAGGCGGCATGCGTTGCTGTTAACCAGGGAGAGTCTATGACACCGGTAAAAGTGACTTTACTGAGCGGTTTTCTCGGGGCAGGAAAAACGACCCTGCTGAAGACTATTTTGCAGACAGACCACGGCCACCGAATTGCCGTCATAGAAAACGAGTTTGCTGACACCGGCATTGATCAGCAGATTATCGGGGATAGTGCCAGCCGGATCACTACCCTGGCCAACGGCTGTATTTGCTGTGACCGTTCGGGTGAACTGGAAAATGCCCTGCTTGATCTGCTCGCTGCCCGCACGGCAGGATCGATCAGTTTCGATCGACTGATTATTGAGTCTACCGGGATGGCGGACCCCGGCCCGGTGATCCATACCTTTTTCCGCCATCCCGGGCTGGCGGAGGCCTGTCATCTTGACGGGGTTATTACCCTGGTGGATGCCGTTCACGCAAACCAGCAACTGGATAACTGTCAGGTTGCACAAGCCCAGGCCGGTTATGCGGATCGCATTCTGCTGACAAAAACCGATCTTGTTGCAGACTGTGAAGCCCTGACAGAACGTTTACAGCGTATCAATGCCCGTGCCCCGATACAGCGGGTGTTGCACGGTGATACGGATATTGACAGTTTGTTTGATCTGCGGGGATTTATGCTGGAACACAGGGAGATTCGGCCGGCCTTAGCGTTCCGTTTTATGCCACAACACCGCGACAGGGTCAGCTCTCTGACCCTTCAGCTGGATTTTCCGGTCGATCTCCAAACCCTGTCAGGCGTTATGGAATCCCTGTTACTGCAATATGCCGATAATCTGTTGCGCTACAAAGGGATGTTATGGGTCAGCGGAGAGCCATGCCGCTTACTGTTTCAGGGGGTACAGCGCCTGTATAGCTTTGGCCATGACCGGCCATGGCAAGCGGATGAAACGCCCTGCAGCCAGCTGATTTTTATTGGTACTGACCTGCCCGAACAGCTGCTGACTCAGACATTTGAAGCTCTGCGGCCGGAACTATAGGCCGAGAGTTTCTTTCAGACGTTTCAGATAACGGCGGCTGACCGGCACTGTCTGACCGCCCTTCATCTTCAGTTCTCCCTGACCGTTCTCTCCCATACGGATCTCCTGTAACTGATCCATATTGATCAGATGCTGGCGATGGCAACGCAGCAGCGCAGTACGCTGCTCAAGGGTACGCAGTGTCAGCCCGGTCACCCCCTGTTTGCCCTCACGGCTGGTCACCAGCACCCCGCCAATCCGGCTGCTGACACAGGCCACGTCCTCCATCGCCAGCAGGTAAATCCGGTTCTGTCCGTTACAGGGGATATATTTCAGCGCTGACTGCAATCCGGGCAGCCGGGCCAGATCCTGCGGATCACTGGCCTGTCGCAGGCGCATCAGGCACTTTGTCAGCCTGGCCGGTTCGACCGGTTTCAGCAGATAGTCAAAGGCGGCTTCATCAAAAGCCTGTAATGCATATTCATCAAAAGCCGTCAGAAATACGATATGTGGCCGGTGTTGCGGGTCGAGCATACCGGCCATTTCCAGGCCAGTGATACGCGGCATCTGGATATCCAGGAACACCACCTGCGGGCGCAGGCGGTTAATGGCCGCCATCCCTTCAATGGCATTTGCAGCCTCACCGGCAATATCAATATCACTGTGCTGCTGTAACAGCAGCCGGAGATTTTCCCGGGCCAGTGGTTCATCATCGACAATCAATACTTTCATATCTCCTGCACCTCCGGCGGTAAACGGATAATTACCCGTGTGTAATTGTCAGTGTCATAGTCGACACACAGCCCGCAGCCATTGCCAAACCGCGCCCGCAGACGGCGGTCCACCAGCCCCATGCCCATGCCCTGCGATTTACCTGTCGGCGGGACAAATAGCCCGGCATTATCCTGTACCGAAATTTCCAGATACTCAGCTGACTGGCAGGCGGTGATGATAACTTCTCCGGTCCCCGGCAGCTGGGACGTACCATGTTTGATGGCATTTTCTACCAGAGGTTGCAGGGTAAACGCCGGTAAACGATGATGACACAATGCTTCAGGGACCCGTAAATTCACCTTTAGCCGTGACTGAAAACGGGCCTGCTCAATCTGCAGGTAGGCATTTACGTGTTCCAGCTCATCGCCAAGAGTCGCGACTTCGGAACTGCGCTTAAGATTTTTACGGAAGAACGTCGACAAATACTGCACCAGCACCCCGGCACGCTGCCGGTCATTACGGATCACAGCCTGCAGAGTATTCAGTGCATTAAACAGAAAATGCGGATTCACCTGGGCATGCAGCAGTTTAATCTCAGCCTGTGCCAGCAGGGCTTTTTGTCGTTCATACTGACCGGCAAGGATCTGCGCTGACAGTAACCGGGCAATACCTTCGCCCAGTGTCCGGTTGATAGAACTGAATAAGCGGTTTTTCGCTTCGTATAACTTGATGGTGCCAATCACCTGCTGGTTTTCACCATACAAAGGGATCACCAGAGTTGAGCCCAGTTTGCACTGCGGATTCACGGAGCAGCAATACGGCAGTTCGTTACCGTCCGCATAGACCACTTCCCCCGTTTCAATGGCACGCCGGGTATAGTGAGAAGAGACCGGTTTCCCGGCGATATGATGATCATCACCGATCCCCGTAAAAGCCAGCAATTCCCGGCAGTCAGTAATCGCTACCGCCCCGATATCCAGTTGCTGATGCAGCACCCGTGCGACTTTTAGACTGTTTTCGCGGTTGAATCCCTGGCGCAATATGCCCTCCGTTTCTGCAGCCACCCGCAAGGCGGTAGCCGAAAAGGCAGAGGTATAGCGTTCAAACATTGCCCGTTTATCCAGCAGGATACGCATAAACAGCGCAGCACCGACCGTATTGGTAATAATCATCGGGGCGGCAATATGGCTCACCAGTTGCAGTGCTTCCGAAAAAGGCCGGGCAATTAACAGAATAATCAGCATTTGCAGAGCTTCCGCCAGCAGAGTCAGTGCCCCTGCCGTCAGCGGACTAAACAGTTTATCTGCCCGTCCGCGCCGGACCAGAATCCGGTGTAGCCCTCCCCCCAGTAAGCCTTCTGCCAGAGTGGACAGCATACAACTCAGGGCGGTCATCCCGCCAAGAGAATAACGGTGCAGACCGCCGGTCAGCCCCACCAGCCCGCCAACAACCGGCCCGCCGAGTAAGCCCCCCATTACCGCCCCGATGGCACGGGTATTGGCAATCGAGTCATCGATATTTAATCCGAAATAGCTGCCGAGAATGCAGAAAAAAGAAAAGGTGATATAACACAATAACTTATGAGGAAGTCTGACCGTCACCTGCAGTAACGGAATAAACAGCCGTGTTTTACTCATCAGCCAGGCGATTACCAGAAATACACACATCTGTTGTAGTAACTGTATAACTAACCGGAATTCATGCATACGGGATGCCCCGGGGGAGTGACAAAACCGCAGAATATCCTGTCCTGGCAGGAATTTCTTTGAATCAGCGCCGGAAACCGCTCACGGAAAAATATCCGTCATTCAGCCTCTGGTTCCGGTGATATATAGTTGAAAGACGACGACCGTTCCAGTCACCGGTCATGTTATCCAGCCTGAACTCATCCGGGAGAAACTATATTATTCGCTGCTGCAGATTTAGTCTCTGTTTCCGCCTTTGCAGATAACGGGCAAGGCGGTAATCCTGCCGGTGTCTGAACTGGCATACAATTCCCCGCGCAACATGAAATGCAGCGTATTGCCGCTGAGGCCGGTTTTTCGGAAACCGTGTTTGCGATTCCGGTGCAGGGAGAGCCTGCCGGGGTCTGGCGGGTCCGTTATTTTTCTCCGGAAACCGAAGTGCCTTTCTGTGACCATGCCACCATTGCCACCACCGCGGTGCTGGTGCAACGCTTTGGTGCGGGGGAATATCAGTTTCAGTTAAATCAGGCCACCCTTCAGGTGTCGGCTGAACCCGACGTACAGGGCAACTGGCAGGCCGCTTACCCGCAGCCAGCCGGTCTAATCAGGATCGGCTACCGGCATCATGAGCCGGATATGCGTATCCCTCCGGCGTTGAACCATGGCGGAGCCGACCATCTGGTGCTGGCATTAAAAGAGCGCTCATCTCTGGCGGCAATGCGTTATTCTCAGCCCGCAGGCCGTGAACTGATGCGGCGCAACGGCTGGGTGACTATCCTGCTGGTCTGCGGGGAAGATGCACAGAAATTTTATACCCGTCACCCGTTTGCCTATGGCGATGTTTACGAAGATCCGGCTACCGGTGCAGCTTCGGCAGCATTTGCCGGTTATCTGCGCGACCTGCAGTGGCCACATAACGGCGCGATAGAAATTGTGCAGGGCGAAGATATGGGGATGCGCTCACGCATTTTTGCCGGAATCAGCGATCTGACAGGCAGTCCGATTGCCATATCAGGACAGGTGCGGCAACTTATGTAAATTGCCTTAACGATAACCTCATGAGAGTATCTGCGAAGCATTATAACGCTGTTTCCGTCCCGCCCTGCGGGCGGGATATTGGTTGTTATTCCCCCTGACGCTTCAGAAAGGATATTTCATGCCAGTCTGCTCCAAATGTCATCAGCACATGACTAATGATTACTGTTCTTCCTGTGCCGAAAAAGCCCGTGAAGCCGACAGACATCATAATCACGGCAATAACGCCGCGACTCCGGTAACCGGTGACCCGCGCCCGGAGAATAACCGGCCCCCGTTGCCTGCCGGTGACGCGGCTGGCGGAACACCGGTAAAAACCACCCCGCTGCCGCTGGATAATTTCGCCGCAAAATTTATTTATGCCCGCTGGGTACCTCTGGCACTGATGGCGTTACTGGCCTTTGAAATTGTCGCCAGCCTGAAGTTTTTACAGAGTTATCAGCACTATTATGGTTATGGCATTTTTACTCTGCCCTTTCCGCTGCTCTATGCCCCGCTGGTCATACTGCTGTTTATTAACCTGCTGATGATGTTCAGATTCCGCGAATTTCATCAGCAAAAAAGTACCCGCCGTGGTCACCCGACTTTTTGTCTGTTTGTCTTCTTCTGGTTCTGGTATATGCGCACCATCGGCCTGACCGTCGGTTTCTGGTTACTTCGCCATTTCTAACGTCTTTGCCGGTGGTATTCCCTGCTCTCCGCCAGCAATACCACTGGCCGGCTCTCTCTCCTTCGCCCCATGACAGTGCCCCCTGCAGCCGGCCTGCACCTTCAGGGTGCACAGCACCTCCCACGGGCGGTTCTCCGTCAGTCGGGTATCCTGCGGTTAAACAATAAGAATATTTTATAGTTAATCGCAAAAAGTGACTGGCACAGATATTGCTTTCTTATTTTACCGGTTGTTAAAAGGGACAATAATGAAAATCGCAATCTGGCAGGCACAAAGCAGTTACTGTGATTATGCGGCTAACCTGGCACGGCTGGCGGCGGCACTTCAACAGGCTAAATCACAACAGGCTGAATTACTGATCACACCTGAAATGTTTATGTCAGGTTATGTATTACAGCAGCATCTCCCTGCCATGGCAGATAGCTTCCCGCTGACAGAATTACTGGCCCTGGCCAGAGAGCGGCAAATGGCAATGATTGTTACCGGCCCGCTGGCAGAAGCAGGGCAGATTTTTAATGCCAGTTATTTTATCTCGGCACAGGGGGAGTTGCAGTGCGTATACCGGAAAACCCATCTGTTTGGTGAGCTGGATAAACGTCAGTTCAGCCCCGGCAATCAGCCGGTATGTATCACCCGCTATAAGGATCTGAATATTGCGCTACTGATCTGCTATGACGTTGAATTTCCTGAAACCGTCCGGGCTGCGGCCCGCGCCGGTGCCCATCTGGTGGCCGTCGCCACCGCGCAGATGAAGCCCTTCGATTTTGTTAACCGCCACCTGATTGCCACCCGTAGCTGGGAAAACCAGCTGTATATGGCCTATGTCAATCAAACCGGCCGTGAACAACACCTTGAATACGTCGGATTAAGCCTGGTCACTTCTCCTGACGGGGAGGTGCTTTGCCAGGCCAGCGAATCTGAAGAACAGTTGTTATATGCAGAAATTGATCCGTCACAGGTCACTGAGGCTCAGAAACAGAATCCGTACCTGAGTGATTTGCGGACAGACATACTATGAATAGTGTAATAATAAGTGCGAGGAATTCCGTATGACTGAGGCTAAAACACGTCAGAAAACCGCCAGACTGAGCGGAAACCTGGGCGTTGGCAGTATTGTATTTATGGTGATTGCCGCCGCCGCCCCGCTCACGGTGATCGGCGGTAATGTTCCGCTGGCGATCGGCATTGGTAACGGAGTCGGTGCACCGTTCGGTTTTCTTATTGCGTCGTTAATCTTGCTGGTGTTCGCCGTCGGGTTTGTCGCCATGACTCCCCATGTCAAAGAAGCCGGTGCCTTCTACTCTTATATCAGTCAGGGGCTGGGACTACGTGCAGGGATGGGTTCAGCCTATCTGGCGCTGGTCACCTATACGGCGATCCAGGCGGGTGTCTACGGTTATATGGGCTGGGCGGTGAATGATTTGGTGGTTCATTACGGGGGAACCGCGCATCCGTGGTGGATGTACTCGGTGCTGGCTATCGCGGCAGTCGCCATTCTCGGGTACCGCCATATTGACCTGAGTTCCAGAATTCTCGGTATCGCGTTAGTTCTGGAAATTGGCGTGGTGCTGATCATGAACTTTTCAATTCTGTCTGAAGGCGGTGCCCAGGGAGTCAGCCTGGTATCCTTTGAACCAAAAACAGCGTTTACTCACGGACTGGGAATGTCGGTATTATTCGCTCTGACCGGGTTTATCGGTTTTGAATCCACCGCCATCTTCCGTGATGAGTCACGTAACCCGGAGAAGACGATTCCCCGCGCGACCTATCTGGCAGTCATTATTATCGGTGTGTTTTATACTTTTTCAGCCTGGGCGCTGATTACCGGGGCCGGTTATACCCGCTCGGTGGCAGTGGCTAATGACACCTTAAACGGTACCGGCAATATGCTGCTGGATATTGCCCGTCAGTATAACGGTGCCCTGATGAGTAATGTGATCCAGGTATTACTGATCAGCAGTATTTTCGCCTGTGTGCTGAGTTTCCATAATGTGTTATCCCGCTATCAGTACGTATTAGCCGGTCAGGGGTTTATGCCAAAATTTTTGTCGGCGGTGCACGGTGAGCATAAGTCACCCTGTAATGCCTCACTGGCTCAGTCGGCCACCGCCCTGTTGCTGATCACAGTGTGCGCAGCCTGTAAACTGCAGCCGCTGACCCAGGTGTTTGGTTATATGGCCGCCGTATCGACGGTCGGTATTGTACTGCTGATGCTGCTGACCAGTGTGGCTGTGGTGGCATTTTTCAAAAAGAATACAGCACTGGCCGCCGGCAAACACTGGCGTACCCGCATTATTCCGGCGATATCCGTGCTGGCACTGTCTGTATCACTGATTATGGTGTTATCTAACTTCACCACCCTGACCGGCGGCAGTATGTTTATCAGTACATTACTGGCGATTATCCCGGTTGCAGCCCTGGTGACTGGCTATTCGGTGATTAATAAACGTCAGATTCTGGTCGCCAGTACTAACACCTGACCCTGCCAGCACCGCCTGATGTACAACTGACACAGCCAGCACCACGCTGGCTGTGTCATATCCCCGCGTCTTAACCTTCCGATCCCCCCACCGCACACGACAAATAACCTGCAGTCCGGCCCCCTCAGAGAAAAACATCGTTAATTATTCATTTTTTTTGAATGACATCAGCAGAATGATTAGATTTCGTTCAGTCAGCAGTCAGCGTAATCTTCTGTTTATCGGGACAACATCCCACTGTATAAACAAGATTACCCTGAGGAACACACCATGAAAGCTATCAAAAATATTGTTGCTGTTATTGCCTTTTCTGTTATCTCCGGCGCAGCCTTTGCTCAGACCATTACTGCCACAGCCTCCACTCTGGATGGTGCAGAAGCAAAAATTGCGGCACAGGCCAGCGCAGAAGGTGCCCGTTACAATATTACCGAAGCGTCTGCCGGTAACCGGATACATATGACCGCAGAGCTGAAAAAATAATCAGTGACGGGGGCTGCTAAAAGGCCGCCCGTAACGGCGGCCGGGGAACAAAAAACTGAACAGATCGCCGATCAGCGGTGCGTTTTTTCGAACGCTTTAAAACCGTCTTCAATGGTCGGGATAATGTCTGCAATTTCAAAGTACGGGGTGGTAATTAATTCAGAATCACGCAATCTTTCGATGGAAAAATAAAAAGACTGCATATCTTCGGCCTGGAACATTGCCACATCCGTACAACGGGTAGTAAACGCCTCCGCATCAAACATTCTTAAACTCACCTTACCGTCACTCAGTACATCGGCCAGTACCTTATCCGCAATACGGTTTCTCTCGCTGCGGGCCAGCCGCAGCCATGCAGGGGTGGTTTTTAACAGCACAAAAACAGTGATCATTATCGCCTCAGATATTCAGTATTTTTCACAGATTATCATCACGTTATTACAACCTTAGCAGCACGAGGGTGCATTTTTGTAACCGTTAATGTCACCGTCTGATAGCCCCGTCACTTATTTCCGGCCCCGGTGGCGGTCACAACAATATCAGCCGGTGACCGGTGGCCGGGCGCAGCAACAGCACTGTCAGAAACGCTTCGCTGGCCGGAGCATAAATAAAAGATAAAAAAACCTTGCTAATTTTTTACCGCTATGGATTAATATCGCCATCGGTTTGTAAAACAGACCTTATGAAAGCAGTTTTAGTAAAGCAGTCTTCAGTTCAGGTGTTATCTACAGATACCCTCCTTTGCGAGTCTCCTCCTAAGTGCCCAATAAGTAACTCTCGAATAACAGGCCATCATCGCCGCAGTTAGTGGCTCATCAATTAAGGAAGTATCTATGTCTGACAAAATGACTGGTTTAGTAAAATGGTTTAACTCTGATAAAGGTTTTGGCTTTATCACCCCGAACGACGGTACCAAAGATGTGTTCGTACACTTCTCTGCTATCCAGAGCGACAGCTACAAAACTCTTGATGAAGGCCAGAAAGTTTCCTTCACCATTGAAAACGGCGCGAAAGGCCCGGCAGCAGGTAACGTTACCCCGCTGTAAGCCGCGCTGATTATCAGTGATGTTTACAATAGCGATGACGGTAAAGACCTGAGCAGATAAACCCGCTGATAGTAAAAGAAACCCGCCCCGTGCGGGTTTTTTATTGCCTGAAATTTATCCGCAAGGGCCGCCGGATATCTGCCGGGTTGTAGCGCGGTCTGGCCCCGCTTCACCCGTATATGACAGAGGCAACAGCCTGATGGCTGACTGCAGGGATCATATTCATTTCGGGGCAATGACAGACTGGTAATGCCGGCAGCGCGTGTAACCATGCCCGCCAGTAGGATACGGCAGAGAAAACCCGACATACGGTTCAGGGTAGTCCGGGGTTTCTTCCGCCAGCACTATCGGGTCGCGGCTAACCGTCCGGCATTCATCATCACAGAACGATCACACATATGGTCGATAACATCAGGATCATGGCTGACCAGTACCATTGTCAGTTGATTTTCCTGTCTGAGATCATTCAGTAAATTAAGTATTTCAGCCTGTACCGACATATCCAGCGCCGAAGTGGGTTCATCGAGCAGTAAGATTTTCGGCTGCAGTAACAGGGCACGGACAATCGCCACCCGCTGACGCTGCCCGCCGGATAACTGATGGGGATAACGGTCAATCAGGCTGCTATCCAGACCAGCCTGCCGGAACCCGTGCATAATCCGATCATCAATAGCATCCAGTTTCAGCCGTTTGAGAGGTTCCGCGAGCGTCCGCCGCAGCCGGTGACGCGGATGCAAAGAGGCGTAAGGATCCTGAAATACCATCTGTACATCACGGCGTAACTGGCCGGTAAATTCTTCGCCCGCCCGTACGGCCGTGCCTGCCAGAGTCATTTGCCCTTGCCAGTGGGGATTAAGACCAGCCATAACCCAGAGCAGGGATGATTTTCCGCAACCGGAAGGTCCGACCAGACCGAAACACTCCCCCGCGCCAATACTGAGGCTGGCGTCTGTCACTACCTGCCGCAGCTGATACCCGTCAGGATGAAATACACTGACCCCGTTCAGCCGGATAACACTCATGATAATACCTCCAGTGCGGCACGATCTAATGTAGGTAAACGCTTACCTTTGGTTGTCAGCCCGGGGCGACAGGCCCACAGAGTACGGGTATAAGGATGGCTGGCATGGGCTAACTCTGCCGCAGGCAGTGTATCGAGCAGCTGTCCCTGATACATCACCATCACCCTCTGACAATGGTCTGCCACCTGTTGCAAATCGTGACTGATCAGCAGCAGCCCCATATTACGCCGGGAAACCAGTTCACGGATCAGGGCCAGCACCTGATCTCGCATCCGGTGATCGAGGGCAGAGGTGGGTTCATCCGCAATCAGAAATTGCGGATCGGTGATCAGGGCTATAGCCAGCATAATACGCTGCCCCATCCCGCCCGAAAGCTGATTCGGGTAGCGTTTCATCAGTTGTTGCGGGTTTGGCAGTCCGACAGCATCCAGCATAGCGGTCACTTTTTCTCTGCGCTGACGACGGTTCAGAGAACCGTGTAATATCAGGGGTTCTTCCACTTGCCAGCCAATCGTCTGTGCCGGATTCAGGGCGTATTTCGGATCCTGCATCACCATAGATAGCTGGCTGCCGCGCAACCGGCTCCAGTCACCGGCCGACAGGTGCAATGCATCCTGCCCTGCGATTGTCAGTTGACGGGCATCCGCTTTAAGCCCTGCCGCCAGTAATCCCATCAGGCTGCGTGCCGTCAGTGACTTTCCGGATCCGGACTCTCCCACCAGCGCGACACGCTCTTTGCCTAAGCAGAAAGAGAGGTTGTTCACCAGCGGCCGCCCTTCCGGCAGCACAATAGATAAGTGATCGGCAATAATGAAGGGTGTCGGTTCAGTTGTCATGTCGGCTATCCAGTCGGTCTCGCAGACCGTCCCCGATAAAATTAAAGGTCAGGCTGGCCAGCAAAATAGCGCCGCCCGGCGCTGCGGCTACCCACCACTGATCAAAAATCACTTTGCCGCCTTCTGCGACCATTGAGCCCCATTCTGCCGCAGGGGGGCGAACCCCCATTCCCAGAAAACCGAGTCCGGCGGCAGACAAAATAATCCCGCCGAGGCTGAGGGCTGCACGCACTACCGCCCCCGGTAAACAGAGCGGTAAAATATGGCCGAGCAGTAACGGCAAACCGCGTATTCCCTGCATCCTGGCGGCAGCAAGGTAATCACTGCGCCGCAAGCGCTGTGTTTCGGCACGGGCCTGACGGGCAAACGGTGGCCAGCTGGTCAGGGCGAGAGCCAGTGCGCCGTTCAGTAACCCCGGGCCAAGTACCGCCACCATCGCCAGGGCGATGACCAGACTTGGCAGTGATAAAAAGATATCGGTGATACGCATCAGGATCTTTTCAGCCCAGCCTCCCGCATAACCGGCCACCATGCCGACAGCCATTCCGGCCGGGACAGTTAACAGCAGGATAAAAATAATTAATACCAGCGTCGGACGTGTTCCGTAAATCACACGGGAAAGCAGGTCCCGACCGAAGCTGTCAGTACCAAACCAGTGGAGTGCTGACGGCGGCAGCAAGCGTCCGGCCATCTGCTGGGCATCAGGGTCAAACGGAGCGATCCACGGTGCAAAGATCGCCGTCACTACCAGCAGAGTTAATAATCCGCAGCCGGTCACCAGTAAAAAAGGAATTTTCCGCCGCGACGGGGTTGCAGATAAGCGGTGAGATAAATCAGTCATCGTGTTGCGGGATCCGTGAGCCAGACTAATGCATCAGTCAGTGCATTGATCAGAATAAAACAGGTACCTATCACTAAGGTTGTCCCAAGGATCGCCGGGAAATCAGAAGCAAACAGCGCATTAGTCAGATAGCGTCCCATGCCCGGCCATGAGAATACACTCTCTGTTAATACAGATCCTTCCAGTAAGGAAACGTAAGAGAGCATAATGACCGTGATTAATGTTCCGCGGGTATTCGGCAGCAGGTGATGCCAGATAATACGCCAGCGGCCCGCCCCTTTGGCCAGTGCCAGGGTGACATATTCTTTATTATTTTCTTCTAATAATGCGGCACGTAACAGGCGTGTCACTGACGCGGTGGATAATAACCCGAGGATCGCCACCGGCAGCCACAAGTGGGCCAATGCATTGATAAACATTTCACGATCACCGGATAACCAGCTGTCGAGCAGGACAATGCCCGTTTTCGGTTCCAGCGTATAAGTATACAGGTCATCCAGCTGACCGGGCCCAGCTGACCAGTGTAATACGGCATAAAATAGCAGTAAGCCCAGTAAACCGAACCAGAAGACAGGCACCGAGTATCCCAGCAGAGAAATAATCCGTGCCAGGTGGTCAAGCCAGCTTTTCGGACGCCATACAGAGAGCAACGCCAGACCAATTCCGCACACCGACCCGACAATCAGCGCACAGGTCGCCAGAGAAAATGTCGCCGGAAAGGTGCGCAGTAAATCACTGAGGACTGGCTGACCAGTGCTCTGTGAAATGCCCAGATTTTCCCCGGCCAGCTGCCGCAGATACTCGAGGAACTGCACAGGCAGTGACTGGTCCAGTCCCAGCTGATGCCTGATCTGCCCATAGGTCGATGCACTCGCATGGTCGCCCGCCAGCTGTAATACGGGATCGACCGGTGAAAGATGAGACAGCGTGAAGGTAAACGCCAGTAATCCGAGCAGTGTTACCACCAGTGATAACAGATTACCGGCGAGGCGCTGTATCAGCCGCCTCAGCCCCGCAGCGCGACTCGGGGGTTGCGCTGTGGTCACCATTACTTTGTCACCCGGTTGTAGTACACCATGTCCGGGTTCATTCCCTGCTGATAACCTTTCAGATTATTACGCAGGGCAATTAGCTGACGCGCCTGTAAGCCGATCACATAAGGTGAGTTTTTCAGTACCTGACGTTGTAGCTTCTGATACATCGCCGCGCGCTGCTGGTTGTCACTCAGCGCCACTGCCTGCCGGGTTTCAGCCGTCAGTTCAGGAATATCCCAGCCGGCACGTTCAGCCAGGGTGCTGCTGCCATCCTGCGGGTTTGATGCAAATGCTGCCGCATTACTGTTCGGATCGAAGTAATCAGGGCCCCATGAGGTCACGGTTGCATCGAATTTATGGCTGGAAATTTTCGAGGTGATTTCACTGCTGATCCCCGGGATAAGGGTGACTTTCACCCCCCCTTTGGCAAAACTGGCCTGTAATGCCTGGGCAATATCCAGATAAGGTGGCTGATTATTCACAATCAGGTTAAAGCTGATATTTTTCAGCCCGGCTTTTGCCAGAATCGCTTTCGCCTTTTCCGGATCATAGCTGTACGGGTTGTCTTTTAATGCCCCCAGATAACCATCCGGTAAGAATGTCTGATGAACCGAGAACTGGCCACGTAGCAGATCATCCGCAATACCTTTATAGTCAAAAAGATAACGGGATGCTTCGAGGAACGCAGGATTACTCAGCACCGGAGAGGCTTTGAGGTTAAATAACAGGTAGTAGAGTGAGGCAATCGGCACTGCTACTGGCTTGACTGAAGGCTGGTGTTGTAATGCACTGAACTGGTCACTGCCCAGGTTACGGGCAATATCCGCATCCCCCTGTTCAACCAGCAGCACCCGGGTAGCAACTTCCGGAACGTTTTTGATCAGTACATTCTTCAGCTCAGGTGGCCCTGCCGGAGAGTCAGGATTGGCAGTCATTAACAGTACTTCATGGGGAATATAGCGGCGGATCTGATAAGGGCCGCTGCCGGCAGAATGGGTATTCAGCCATTGATGACCAAAATCCCCCGCGGTCTGATGACTGTCCGCTAATTTTTCATCGACCACTGATGCCACCGGTGCCGAAAGCAGGCTCAGGACAAAGGACGGGCTGACATCCGCCGTCCAGTGGATAGTGACCTGATTATCACTGACTTTTGTCAGCTGGCTGTCGATATTCTTTGCATTCCAGCCTAGCTGAGTGAGGATAAACGACGGTTCCAGATTTAATTTCACCACCCGTGACAGAGAGAACATGACGTCCTCCGGACGGACAGGATTACCACTGGCAAACCTGGCACCGTCACGCAACGTGAAAGTCAGGCTACGATTATCGGCACCCGCTTTCCAGGAAGATGCCAGCGTCGGACGTAAATCAACAGGATTTTCCGGGTCCGATTGCAACAGGCGCTGATACAGGCTGTTAAAGGATTGCACGGTAGAAAGTTCAAACCCCTGAGCAGGGTCGAAGCTGATGGCATCATCCAGCGACTGGGCAACCACCAGCGTATCGGGAGGTGTTGCACTGAAAGCGGCCATTGAGGTTGCCATCATCGCCAGTGCGAGGACGGTTAACGTTTTTTTCATCTGATTTCCTTGCTGAGCACTGACCGTACGCCTGACCGGAAACCCGGTGTCCCGCGGCAGGATGTCAGTTGTTATTCTTTATTGTTATATATAAAGGGTTACTTATCACTCCAGTAATCTATCGGATTTTTTCCACCCCTGCCAGTCCCGGATAACAGAAAATCCGTCGCCGGAAACAGCGGGGTAACAAGGCTGTCGGTACGCACGGATACTGAGCCGATACTGCGGCCTGGTTGAATAAATCAAACGCCGGACGGATATTTCTGTAGCAGAGCGGGTTTTCAAACGTACCTGTTTTCGTCAGTTTATTCAGCGCAAACACCGTGACCAGAGGTTATGGTAAGCAGAACAGTTTTAGCTCCGGACACTTTCTGAGGTTTCCGTTTTTTCATTTCCCGTACTTCATTCAGTGTTCTGAACAGATAAAAATCCAGTATTTCAGTCCGGTATGTCCGGTTAAATGGTAATCGCCCAATAAAAGTATTCTGAGTGGGTTTTCAGCGCCGGATAAACTCCGAGTGTATATTATGCGCTTCAGCACATCAGAAATGCGCGTTATTAAAACGCTGAGAAGCTGGGGAGTTTACCCTCAGTGTCAGCAAAAGGCCGCAGTCCCGACAACCTATACCGCCACCGGGCCCTGTCAGGTCTGGTCATGGGATATCACCTGGTTACCGTCGGTGGTGTGCGGACGCTGGTATTACCTGTATATGATAACCGATCTGTACAGCCGGAAAATCACGGGTTATGAAGTGCATGAGACAGAAAGCGGTGAACAGGCTGCCGCTTTAATGCAGCG